>CAMFLX010000105.1 GCA_945957555.1 uncultured Cytophagales bacterium | reverse complement strand
AGATATTGGTTTCCCTAAATATATCATCATCGAAGGCCTATTTCTGGAAGATCAAAATCACGACACACTAATCGCCGCTCAAAAAATCTACATTGATATTGCCATGTTTGGTTTACTTCAACATAAAATCTCAGTGGATGAACTTTTCATAGAAAACGCTACTATTAATCTTCATAAAGATCAATCTACACAAGTATACAACTTCCAATTCCTACTAGACACCTTCGCTAGTACAAAGAAAGACAGTCCTACAACAAGAGACAGCACTGGCACTCCTTGGAATATTTCGGCAGAGCAGATTACACTGACCAAATGTCGATTTGCATTAGAGGACAATTATGGTGGTTTGTTTTTAAAGGCATCGTTGGAATATGTTGCCATAGTAATAGATGATCTCAACCTCCCCCAAAAAACAGTAAGTGCTGAAGAGGTAGCTCTCAAAGGAATCAATATACAACTTACTCAAAAACAGGGTTCCGAGCCCGACACTAGCACTAGCACCACTTCTGGATGGAATATCGTATCTATTAAACACCTAAAAATAGACAACTCGTCCTTCTACTATTTGGATAAGCTGTCATTCACAAAAGTTTCCGCTGCTATTAATCACAGTGAACTCGAGCAAGGGCAAGTTAATATTGAAAAACAAACAGTCACACTGGATAAATTCTCCCTTTTGCAAAGTTCAGGAGAGGTTGCAATCCAAAAAGACACGACCACCCAGCCTCAAGCAAATACAGTATCAAGCAAACCAAACACTGGTTGGACAGTAGTTGCTGACCAACTGTTTCTAGAAAACAATAATTTCAAATTCAACACCCAAACCCCAAAGCTTAAGGAAGGGATAGACTACAATCACCTAAATATTTCGGGTATTGGGACAGAAGCGAAAGGCCTCTTCTACCAAGGGAACAAAATATTGGCCGAAATACATCAACTGAATCTTCAGGAAAGTTGTGGCTTGGGCATCAAGTCTTTCAAGGGTAAGTTTGCCATGGACGAGCAATTCATGAGTCTCAAAGATTTTGAATTGAATACCAACCAATCACACATTGCCCAATCGGCTATTGTTGATTACGACAAACTTGATAACATAGCAAATAGCGGGCGATTTAGTTGCAATTTTACAAAATGTGATATTGCTGTACAGGAGCTCCTATGGCTTCTGCCTGACTTAGAAAAAATAGAAATCATAGCTCGTAACAAAAGTAGAAACCTTAACCTTGAACTTAAAGCTTCAGGAAATTTAGAAGAAATTAATATTCAAAAACTAATCCTACAAACTGCAGATACGAGTTATATATATCTAGATGGAAGGTTAAGACATGTGCGAAACTTAGAACAAATGAATATGCTCTTACATGTGAAGGACGCTCATAGCTCTTCAAGTGATCTGCTCGCGATTTTACCGCCCTCCATGGTGCCCACAAGCTTATCCATTCCTCAAAAGTTATCTATCAATGGTAATTATAACGGCACACTGAGCGATTTCAAGGCCGATCTTAACTTGGCCACTAGCGATGGAAACGCATCAGGAACGGTATTGCTTAACAATTTAAAATCCAAATCACCTCAATATGAGATGGAAATACATACTGACCAATTGGCCCTTGGTAAAATACTCAAACAAGAATACTTAGGCCCAATCTCTAGTGTCATTATAGTTAAAGGCGAGGGATTTGATCTGAAAAATGCAGTGGCTGATTTATCTTTAAACGTCAAACAAATAAGCCTAAACCATTACGATTATCAAAATATTACAGCCGACATCCACCTTATGACAGGTTTGGCTAATGTAAACGCGCATATCAACGATCCGAACTTAGAAATAAAAATGTCAGGAAGTGTAGGACTAGATACTACAAAAGGCGCTAATCAACTAGACATCGCAGTGCTTGGGGCCGATTTATATAAACTAGGATTTAGCAACAAACCGCTGCTCTTAAGCACACACATAACTACAGACCTCCAGGGAAACAGCCCAAAAAATGTAAATGGCTCAGTTTCTGCCAAAGATCTTTTGATGATTAAAGACAATAAAGAATACCGGATGGATTCATTGTCAGTTTCTATGGTCAATACCCTACAAGAAAGCAGTTTCGTTCTTAAATCACCAATAGCATCAATAATGTACCAAGGAAATATCGATTTATTTTCTGCGTTTCCTATACTTTCGGCACATGTCAACAAATACTTTGCATTTAATGACACCCCAAAAGCGATTCCTAATTATTTCTCGAAACATTTCGAATTCAATATAGAAGTTCAAGAGTCACAACTTATGAGAGAAGCATTCCTTCCAGCGTTCGATGCTCTAGGCACCTTAAATTGTAAGGGAGGCTTCGACGGATCTTCATCAAAATTTTGGATGGATGGCGCATTACCTCAAGCTTCTTACAAAGGAAATAGTATCAGAGACTTAAAGCTTGGTTTTGATTCCAACAATGATGCTATGAGCTACAAAATAAGTATAGCCTCACTCAACACCGATCAAGTCAAATTATTTGAAACCAATTTGTATGGCAGCATAGCCAACAATAAGGCCGATATCAATTTGTCAATCAATGATTCTAATAAAACAAACAAACTACAAGTCAACTCCGCCTTAAGCAAATCAGGCAAACTCTTCAAATATAGTATTCTCCCAGATGGGCTTAGTATTCAACAACAAGCATGGGAAGTATCCCCTAACAACTTTATAGAATTTGGAACTCATCATATACGTTTTGACAAATTCCACCTACACAATAATAGGCAATCCATCACACTGCAATCGTCGTCTGACGGAGAAACCCTCACTGCACAAATACATCAGTTTGATCTTGGCACACTATCTCGTATTATAGAGAAAAAAGATTCTATTGTAAGAGGTACTATTGATGGACAAATCTCTATTGAGCACCTACTTGGAGATTTGCGATTCACCTCTGACCTTCAAGTTAAAGCCCTTAGCTATAAAAATTCCAAAATAGGCTTTGTATCCATAAAGGCAGACAACTTTACGCCCCAGCAATATTCACTGCAAATGTCTATTGCCGACTCCAACAACCTTATAAATCTCTCTGGATATTACAAACCTATAGACAAAGATCAATCTTTGCACTTTCTCCTAGACATAAAATCGCTGCAACTTTCTTCATTTGAAGCATTTAGCAATGACCAAATTAGTGAAAGTAGCGGTGCGCTCAAAGGAACTTTAGAAATCACTGGGAATAAGGATTTTCCCATTTTCAATGGCCTTATACAATTTGTAGAAGCTAAAACCAAGGTAGCATACATTAATGAAACGCTCTATATGAAGGATGAAAGCATAAGATTTAGTCCTAAGGGGCTCAGTTTCGATGCATTTACGATTCGCGATGCGTCTAATAATACCGCGAAGATCAATGGTGATATTTTAATGAAGGGCTATAAAGATCCAAAATTTGATCTTAACATTATTACAAGGAACTTTAGGGTATTGAATACAACACCCCTTCAAAACAAGGAATACTATGGGCGCTTAATCCTAGACAGCGATTTGAGCATAAAGGGCACACCCGAACTCCCCAAAATAAACGCCACCGTGGCTGTAGGCAAAGGCAGTACCTTTACCGTGGTAGTTTCTGAATCAAAAGCTTCTGTGGACAGGGGAGATGGTATTGTGGTGTTTCTCTCTGACAGCATTGAGCAAAACGCGATCATGAACAGAAGGGTCAAACTAGAAGAAAAAGCGAGTATTCTCAAAGGTTTTGATCTCGACGCCAAAATCAGAATACTCCCCCATACTCCTTTAAAAATCATCATTGACCCCTATACTGGAGACTCACTCGTGGTAAAAGGCAAGGCCGATCTACACTTTAGTATGGACCCCGACCGTAAAATGAGCCTCACGGGTATATATACTCTCTCTTCAGGGGCGTATATTGCCTATATAGAGGGCATCATTCCTAAAAGTTTTGAGCTTGTTTCTGGGAGCCGAATCATCTGGAATGGCGATCCACTTGATGCGCAGGTTGACCTAAAGGCAAAATACAATGTAAAAACTTCTGCAGCAGAGCTCATGACCTTAGGCAGCGGTACAGGAAATATTACAGATTCCTCAATACTGGCCCGTCCATTATCTTTTGAGGTTTATTTGCTCGTGCAAGGAAACCTACTTGAACCGCAAATCAGCTTCAAACTAGACATGGCCGAAAACCAAAGAAATACAGGGGGTGGAAGTATCTATGGAAAAGTAATCGAGCTGAATGCAAACGAACCCGAACTTTATAAACAAGTACTCTCCCTATTGGTGCTAAACAAGTTTATCCCTGCTACTACGGTAAGTTCTAATAGTAGCATTTCCAGCTTTGCGAGAAGTAGCGTAAGTAGGCTCATGAGTGACCAACTCAACCAGATCTCAGGGCAATACATTAAAGGAGTGATACTCAATGTAGATGTACAGTCCTACAACTTTAGTCAAGGTGGCAAATCGCAATCCAATACAGTAGTTAATGTGGGGGTTAAAAAAGAATTTGATCGATTGAGTGTACAAGTAGGTGGGAATATCCCTGTAGAAGGGAGCTCTTCCCAACAAAATAATGCACAAAACCTGACAGGAGATGTACAGATCGATTACAAACTTACCAAAGATGGTAGGTATAAGTTAAAAGCATTTAGGCAAAATCAAGTAGATAATATATCCAATGGTGTCATCACCGAAACGGGTACTGGCATCTTATATTCCAAAGATTATAACAGAACCAAAGATTTGTTCAGATTTTTTAAACGTAAGAAAAAGAAGAAATGATCAATACAGGGAAAATGGCCCTAGTATTGGGCTTGGTGATATTATTTTACAGTTGCTCACCCTTGAGGTCTGTTCCCTCAGGAGACATGCTCTACACTGGACATACACTCAAAATCACCTCCAATGAGTCTAGCAAATATAAAAAAACACTCAAAATAGACCTAGACAAGTTTGTAAAACCTAAAGCGAACAAAACCATTTTGGGATTTCCCTATAAGCTCGCCATATATACGGCTTTAGGGACTCCTAAAAAAAGCAAAGGACCAAGAGTCACACTCAGAAAAAAGTTTGGTGAAGCCCCTACCCTGTTTACAAGCGTAAACCCAGATTTAATTCAAAGCGTCCTCACTGCGGCTTTGTTCAACAAAGGTTTTTTTAATGCCTCCGTAACCTTTCAAATGGAAGAGCGAAAACGCAGAAAACATGTGAAATATCTGATCAATACGGGACCTGCCTACAGAATCCGAAAGTACGACATGCTACATACTGGAGATACTGCTGTAAATGCAGTTATTTCCGCTGCAAGCTCCAAACCGTTGCTACATCAGAAACGTCGCTATAACCTCGAAAAAATACGCAATGAAAGAGACCGAATCGATCTCGAACTGAAAGAAAAAGGGTTTCACTTCTTTAATGCCGACTATTTGGTGATAGAAGTAGATACAATTGGCCAAAGTCACGAGGTAGATCTATATCTTAAACTTAAAAAAAATATACCTGACAAAGCTAGGCAAGCCTACTTAATAGCCCACTCTACGGTTTTGATGGACAGTAGCTATACTCAAGACTCCACTGAGGTGCTCCAAGAACCTATATATATGGATCATGTAACTCTTCGTATCAGCAAAAGCTTTAGGCCCCAAGCGATCACAAGATATGTATATCTCAAAGACTCTTTACTCTATTCCCGCAAAGACCACCAACGCACTTTAAGTAAACTCCTCAGCATGGGTTTATTTAAATACGTCAATATACAAATCGCTGAAATCGATTCTTCACACCTCTCGTCAACTATACATTTAGTTCCGCTACCAAAGAAATCTATCAGCATTGAAATGCTCGCCATCACAAAGTCAAACAACTTTTTAGGGCCTCGATTGGACTTGAACTATATGGACAGAAACCTCTTTAGGGGAGGCGAAAGACTCACGGTAAACTTTCATGGCAGCACTGAAACTCAACTCAATGGACAATTCAAAGGACTATATACCTACGAAATAGGTCCTAAGGCACAACTCAGTATTCCACATTTGCTTCTTCCATTCCACATGAAACCAAGCAATGCCTTCACCCCTACTACAAATTTCTCAAGCGATTACAACTTTACCCGCCGTGTAAACTACTTCGATATGCGCTCGCTCAAACTTTCCCTAGAATACAAATGGAAAGAGAGCATAGCCAAAGACCATATATTTGCACCCATTAGTATCAATATTTTCAGTATCAGAAACCTTAGCAAAAGTTTTACAGAAGCCTTGCAAAACGACCCGAGAATGAGGCTTCGCTACAACGACCAACTTATTGCTGGCATATACTATTCATTTACCTACAACGAACAGTCTATCACCCAACAGAAAAACAGGTTTTACTTCAATGCCAATGCCGACCTTGCTGGCAATACCATAGGAGCACTCAGTAATGTACTAGGCACTGAAACACAAGATGGCGTCAAAACCTTTGCGGGTATTGCCTACGCCCAATACGCTAAGTTCGATGTAGACATTCGTCATTATTATCATATCAACCGAAAAAGTCAAGTCGTCGGCAGGATACTGGCCGGCTGGGGTATTCCTTATGGGAACTCAACGGCCCTGCCTTTTATCAAGAGTTTTTTCTCGGGAGGCGCCAATAGCATTCGAGCCTTCACCGTAAACTCACTTGGACCAGGCACCTACCGAGCGCCAGAAACCAGTCGAAAGCAATACTTTCTACAACAAGGCGGCGATATCAAACTAGAGTTTAACTTAGAGCACCGCTTCCCCATTGTCAGTATATTTAAAGGAGCCATATTTGCGGACGCTGGCAATACATGGCTTTCCAAAGCCAATGCCTCACTGCCAGGTGGGGAGTTTCATCCCAAAGAAATATTTAAGGAACTCGGTATAGGTGCCGGGCTAGGTATCAGAATAGACCTGAGTTTCTTTGTGATTAGGTTTGACATGGCTACGCCCATACGAAAACCTTGGCTAGCCGATAAGAATCGCTGGGTGGTGCAAGACATTAACTTTTCCAGTGGCTCATGGAGACAAGAAAACCTTATGTTCAACATAGCCATTGGCTATCCGTTTTAACCCAAGATATCTTGAATTATTTTATACTTACATGATACAACGCTCATCATTTCCATACCTATCCTACCGACTCTAAGCGTCAATCGTACAACAACATACTTCGTTTTGTATTTTTCAATTGTCATTTACATCCCTACAGTCATCAATCAGACGCCAACAGGCGCCAATTTGTCATTATTATCGTCATTTACACGCCTGCAGGCGTCAATCACACGCCAATTATCATCATTTTGTCATTATTATCGTCAATCATACGCCTGTAGGCGTCAAGTCCACGCCTACAAGCGTTAGTTGCACGCCTGTAGGCGCTATTTTACCATAATTATCGTCATCCACACGCCTCGAGGCGTCAATCATACGCCGACTGGCGTCGTTTTGGCATTAGAAAACATTTATGATAGGCAACAATACATCTTTCCCAAGCAACCGATCATCATTAAGTATCCAACGATCACCAGATAGGTTGGATACATAGCAAAGATCAAGCGTTTTTTCATCCCCCTGCCCCCTTCGGAGGGGGACGTCCAGTATCTCATGGCTCTTTATGTCTTCAAAAAGTACCCTTTGCCTAACATAAACTTTTGCATTGCTTCCAAGGCTTTTTAATATTGGCAGGAAAGTCCCAAATCGCCTTCGTTTGTAGCGAGCATGGACGAAAGCGGCGATTGTATCGTCACAAAAACAGCGTTTATATGCTAAAAAACGCGAGCATTGCGTCTCTACTATATCAAAACAACATTGTTACCAACTGAAGCCCTTTGTTGAAGTTGACATTGAAACTTTTTGTATTCAAATTTTTTGATATCTGCTTTGCTGCTTATTGATTGAAATAAAAGACGAGTGGCATGTTGTCCTATTTCATAAGCTGGTTGAACAATTGTAGAAATAGGCGGATCAAATAAATCAGCCAAGTCTTGGTTCGAAAAATAAATAACGGCAAGATCTTCTGGTATTCTTATTCCGTTTTTCTTAAAAAATTTTATGGACTCACAGGTGAGGTCATCGCCACAAACCAACAAGGAATCTGGATTTGTATCCATGAGTTTTTGCATATCATGCTCAAAACTCATGTGTGATTCACTTTTCAAGTTGCAATACAAAACATTGTCCTCATTCATGACAATTCCTGCACAGGATAAGGCCTCTGAATATCCAGCAAAGCGCTCTCGTACGCTTGACAAATGTTTCGCATCAGCCAAAAAAGCAATTCTCCTATACCCATGATCTAGCAAATGAACCACTGCGTCGTAGGCTCCTTGGTAGTTATCGCAGAGCACCTTGTGGGTATTGATGTTTTCTGGGACACTATCAAAAAAGACCATGGGCATCTTTTTATCACAAAGTTCCTTAAAGTAAGAAATATCAACAGTCTCAGGGGAAAGTGATACCAGCAATCCATCTACCGATTGTGAAATCAAATAAGCCACACTTGCCATTTCTTTATCTTTATGGCCATGGGTCTGCTGCACGATCACCTGATAGCCTTTACTTTGGGCAATAGATTCTATGCCATCCAGCACTTGCGAAAAATAACTATTGGCAATCTCGTTCACAACTACCCCAATAGACTTGCTTTTGCGTGCTTTGAGACCAGAAGCCATGTGATTGGGAATAAAATTGATTTGCTGTGAATATTCCTGAACACGTTTCTTAGTACTTTCGCTGATTTGATAGTTGTCGCTCAGGGCTCTTGAAACTGTGGAAGTGGACACTCCTAGCGCTTTGGCCACGTCTTTAATAGTCGTATGATTGAATTTCATTGATACAGGAATTTACTTTGGAGTTGGGTAAAAAACTACTTATGTACTGTATTGAATATGATTACACTATTCAACAACGACATATAAAAATGATACTTGCGAAATTAACCGCCTTTTCTTTGTGGATATAAAAGCCTAGACTATATATACAGCAAAGCGAACAATGTCCTAAAACTCATCGAGCCCCTAAAACGAAAAACGATACTTCTTCTGGAAGATAAAAAATTGAAAAACATTTGATAATAGCTTGTTCAAAATATAGATAACAGGTTTTTAAACGAGTTTAAAACTAAAAGGTTTTTAAAAAATATGCCAGTCGTGTGATCCAAACTAAAGACAGAAGTTTAAACAGACAATAAATTTTACATTTCATGGGATATTTTTGAGGATTTTAAACCAGAGTATGATATTTTTGTGAAGGATCATCATCATTATCAACCATCATGAACTATACCGAAGTAGAGAATTTTCTATTCAATAGTTTTGCTGATTTTCAGAAATATGGACAGTCGGCTCTTATTTATGATTTGTCCAATATCCAGAGACTTTGCAGAGCGCTCGACAACCCCCAAAGCCGTTTTAGGAGCATACATGTAGCAGGCACCAATGGCAAAGGAAGCACTTCGCACATGTTAGCCTCTATATTGCAAGAAGCAGGCTACAAGGTTGGCCTGTATACCTCACCACATCTCAAAAAATATACGGAACGAATCAAAATCAACGGAGAGGATGTTAGTGAAAACTATATCACAGATTTAGTAAGTGAAAACTATGAATTACTTAGTTCTAACAAATATTCTTTTTTTGAGATTACCACAGCTATGGCCTTCGACTACTTTGCCAAAGAAAAAGTAGACATAGCGATCATAGAAGTGGGACTTGGGGGCAGATTAGATGCCACCAATATCATCATCCCAGAACTGTCCATCATCACGAATATCAGTTTTGACCATGTGGCAATCCTTGGGGACACGCTGGAAAAAATTGCGGCCGAAAAAGCTGGCATTATTAAAAAAGATGTACCCGTGGTGGTGAGTGAATATACCGAAGAAAGCCACAATGTATTTTGCTATAAAGCGATAGAATTGGACACAGACATCTATTTTGCATCAAAACTTTACGACATCAAGGCAACAGGCAATTCCTATATCTGTACCGACCGCATGAGCAAACAAAGCTTTGAAGTATTTTTGGGACTGAAGGGCAACTATCAAGAGAAAAACCTAGGAGGCGTACTTTGTGCCGTAAAAATCTTAAACGAATTGGGATGGAAGATTAAGCCTGAACATTTGCTGGATGGCTTGGTGAAAGTAAAGCCCAATACAAAACTCAAAGGCCGCTGGCAAGTACTACACGAAAAACCCTTAATCATCTGTGATACGGCTCATAACGAGGCTGGTATTAAGGCTTTGATGTTACAATGTGAGGCATTGAACCGTCCGTTACATTTTGTCATGAACTTTACCAAAGAAAAAGAGTTAGGAAAGCTCATTTCGATGTTACCAGCTGAAGCCTCTTTATATTTTTGTGATGTAAATAATCCTCGTATGCGTACCGCAAGCGAGATCCAAAGAAGTATTATCTTTTTGGGACTTACCTCACAGATCTTTACAAATGTAAATGAGGCGATTGAACAACTTAAAAAAAACGTACCAGAAAGTGAGGCTATTATTATTTTCGGTAGTAACTTTTTAATATCAGAAATAGATATTTTGTGATTTAATGTAGACAAGAAACTGACACTCTTAGCTTTTTGTAAATATTTCTTTAATTTTGCCTCAGATTAAGTTGACGATATAGCTCATTTTTTTCCTCTTTAAATTTATACACTTTATGAAACAGCTACAGGGCCTTTTCTTACTTTTATTCGCTTTCCCTATTATAAATATAGGAGCTCAAGACCACAAAGAACTTGAAATGTATGCTCGAAGAGCCCAAGTTCATGGGAGGAATATGGATGTTTTAAAATTCATCAAACTATTGGAAGATGGAGACGGCGATCAAACATTTGTCAACCTCAACAAACTCAAGTTTATGTGGCTGAACAAAGAAAACTGTGAGCTCTGTTCGGAAATACAAAAACTCAAAAAAGCCCAAATGCCATTAGAACGCTACATGGTAAATTATTATAAATACTTTTGCTATAAACAAAACCCTGACTTACATAAAGACATCAAGAAGTTTTTCGTACAGAAGCGATGCTCTTCTGCACCAGACTTTACAAGAACCTTCACACACGACGATACTTTGAGGGGATTAATGACACCTTTGAGGTCTAGTTATGACGTTTATTACTACGATCTTGATATAAAATTTAACATAAAGGAGAAAACCATATCTGGAAGCAATACCATCTACTTTGATCTCTTAGATCCGGTGGATAAAATACAGATAGATGCACATCGACAGTTGCACATTAGCTCTGTAGTGATGCCTCAATACGGCCCTTTAAAATTTGAAAGGTTTAATGATGTAATCTTTGTCCACTTGCCCTTTGGATTGACCAAAGATAAATACAACCTCACCATCACCTACGATGGTCGGCCAGCTGATGCTCTTATGCCTCCTTGGGAAGGTGGTTTTGTTTGGAAGAAAACTCAGGGTAAGACTTGGGCAGGTGTAACCTGTGAGCATTTAGGTGCTAGTTTCTGGTGGCCTTGCAAGGATCACCCCAGCGATGAGCCAGATTCCATGAGAACACACTTTTCTGTACCTGACAATCTCGAAGTAGTTTCAAATGGCAATTTAGAATCTGTAAAGCCTCAAGAGGGGCACTACAAAAAATATAGCTGGAAAATCAGCTATCCGATCAATACCTACAACGTTACATTTTACATAGGTGATTTTGAATATTTCAAAACTGAGATGAGTGATTCATTCGGCAAGCAAACTCTTGAGCATTATGTATTACCCAAAAATCTTAAGAAAGCTAAAAACTACTATAAATTAGAAGAGGAGGTAATGGCTTTTTATGAGCATGCCTTTGGCGAATACCCTTTCAAGAAAGATGGATTTTGTATGGTAGAGTCGCCTTATGCCGGAATGGAACACCAAACCGCCATAGCCATTGGGACCCGTTACGGAAAAGAAAAAAGATACCTAAACGTAAAAGACGACTACCTGATCATTCATGAAGCTGCACATGAATGGTGGGGTAATTCCGTTACCGCCAAAGACATGGCTCATGCTTGGCTACAGGAAGGCTTTGCCACTTATGCAGAACTCATGTTTATTGAAAACAAATATGGGCATGATGCCTACTTAGAAGAAACGCTTCGAAAAGAATTCGGCGTATTCAATATTTGGCCAGTAGTAGGCTACAATGACATCAATGACAATACCTTTATTGGTGGGGACATCTATGACAAAGGTGCTTTGTTTTTGCATTCTTTGCGTAGTACCATCGACAATGACTCTTTATTTTTTAAGATCATCAGGACTTTTGCAGAAAGGAATAGGTACAAGATGGTAGAAACAAAAGATTTCTTAAATATCGTAAATGAGTTCACTGAGAAAGATTTCGGACCTCTTTTTGAGGCCTATCTATACCGTACCCAAGTGCCTACTTTAGAATATAAGTATGAATATAGACCAGAAGAAAAGAAAGTAATCCTAAAATATAAGTGGACCAACGTGCCACTAGGTTTCTCGATGCCATTTGCAATGAAAGAGGTTGCAGGCGATTATTATAAAATTAATGCATCTACAGACTGGGGCAAAAAGGAGTTTGATACAGAATCTTCACTTGTGTTTGTTTTGGGCAATTCTGTAGCCAACTGCCCTAAAAACTACACCACCTATCACTATACAAAGATGCTTTTAGGGAAATAGTTAACCTGAGCTCGGGATAATTAAGGGCGCAATTTATTCTTCTGAGACCTTCTTGATTAGAATCTTTTGGAATTCTTTTTCAGCAATCAGTAGATCAGAAAATTGCCTAGGCGTAATCACCAACAAGTATTTCTGAAAATATTCCTTTTCAAGATTTACCTCCTTTTGCTTTAAGGCAGCTATTTGGTCAATATTTTTCTTAGTATTTTCTGGGGTTTGCTCTGCAGGCAATGCCATGTTTTCCATAAGTTTTTTGATTGCTTTCCTTATATCCATTCGCTGGCTTGCCAACTCATTGTACAATGGCCAAAACTTCTCTGCTTGAACGGGAGTAAGACTGATCTTCTGGCTGATAAAAGCCACCCTTGCAGACTCTACAGACTTATTCTGCGCAAGACCCTTTGTCAAGGTCAAGATACATATAATTATTATTGAAATATATCGTTTCATCTGATGCAATTAAATATCGGATTCTAAGTCCGAAATATCCATGTTGTCTAGTTCTAATTCTAAATCTTGTCGCTCCTGTTTCCTGATCTTCAAAGGCAATATCTCCTTTTCAAATGCCGCCCGTATCTTATCCTTTTTCTTAACAGAGGTATACTCCAACAGTTCATGATGTTCCATATCATCTTGCTGCTCCAGATATTGCGTCACATCAGATTTAGACAGAGAGGCGATCATGTTTTTTGCAAGGTCCATACTAGGCTGTGGTACTTGCACTTGAGCTACATCCGACTGCTCCTGCCCTAACTTTTGTTGGTAGAAATAGAAAGCAATAGAAAGGAAAATAACTACAGATGCCGCAACTGCATAGCGCACTATCTCTGGATACAAGGAAACCACCTTAGTTTCAGGCGCCTCCCTGCCCTCAATACGTTCATGAATCCTTTCTGTCAGTGTATCAAAATAGTCCTCAGGAAGAGCATTCGTATTAAATACATCTGTCTTTGCTGGCACTATTTTATGAGTAAGTTGTGTCTCTAATGATTCAAAATACCCCTCAGGAACCCTAAATGGGCTTTCCTTAGCACCTAAAGACTGAAATCCTCCAAGCTCATCAATCCTTCTATTAATCTTTTCATGAAGGTTCTCGAAATAATCTTTCGGAATGACTAAGGGTACTCCCTGTAAGTCTTCGTTAATACCAAGTATAGGCCTTTGTAAGAAAACACCAGGCAAGCTCTCAAAATAGGAGTCAGGCACCTTAAAGATATTCTCTTTAGGGATATCAGCTAAGTTCAATATGTGAGGGACACCCTTGCTCATCATTTCCTATTAGACCCTATTTATTCATCAAAGTTTAATCCTGTTTTAAATAATCTTCTATTTTCTTTACTGCCAAATGGTATGAGGCTTTTAAAGCACCTACTGAGGTTCCGACTATTTCTGAAATATCCTCATAAGTCAGTTCGTCAAAATACTTCATATTAAAAACCAAGCGCTGCTTTTCGGGCAATGTAAGGATCGCTTTCTGCAACTTGAGCTGAATTTCTGTGCCACTAATGAGGTCAGAAGAACTCAACTTTTCTGTCAATTCTTTCTCCACATCATGTATGGGCAAAAAAAACCGCTTACGTTTGGCACTCAGAAAACTTAAACACTCATTGGTCGCTATTTTAAAGATCCAAGTAAACAGCTGTGCATCACCTCTAAACTCTGGCAAGTATCGCCACACCTTCACAAAGGTCTCCTGAGTAAGGTCATCGGCATCATCATGATCAATCACCATCTTTCTGATATGCCAGTACACCCTTTGCTGGTACTTTTTGATCAATGCGTTAAAGGCTTGACGCTGCCCGTCTGGCAATCGGAACTGCACTAACAACTCCTTATCGTCAATATTTTCAATGCCCTTAATATTCATCCGTGATCAGATCTTCCACGTCTTTATATTTTACTTTATTAATTTTATCGATCTTGTATTTCTCAGAATGCGCAGGAACATCATTGTCATTGGTACCAGTGTCTTTTTGCCCAACACCATTGATCGTATTCAACTCAAACAAATTGTACATTTGAGCATCATTGTACACCTGTTTAGCTTTGCCCAATCTAATGCTGAGACCAAAACTAAAGAACAGTGAAGCCGGGATTCGATGTTTCGAAAACTCCAATTTTTCAGTATCGACATTGCGATAAGAAAAATTCACTCTGCGTCTGGTAGCAAATCCGGTACCTATATAAAATGACAAATGATCTCCCAAACGGACATTTATTTGTCCCCCATGTGTAAGTTCAAATCTCGACAGACGTACCCTATTGGTTGTTGCTGATGACAGTAAAGTATCTTGAATAGATATATTATATAAACCACCCATGGACTTTGCAAATAGAGAAAACATTGCTTTTTTCCCAACAGGAATATTCAATGTAGTATTCCTCGGAAACTGAACAGATAAATGAATTTGATCTAAGGCACCAATTCTAATACCTGCTACAGGCAAAGGAAGTAACACGCCAAATGTGTAGGAATTTGAAATCCCCAACCTATATGCAAAAGTACGACTAACTGTCCTACTGTAAATGGCAGCCCCTGTCATACTCGTCAGGTTTTGATTTCGACCTCTTAAGTCTTTTGAGGTAAATGGATTGATCCCAACATATAGGATACTTTTGTGTCCATCACTGTAAAACATTCTACCACCGACACTAAAGCGTGCAATCCGAAAAGATTCCTGGGCGAATGTAACTTGAGGGCGATAACTCACAAAATCTCCAACGGCAAGAATATGTAGTGAAGCAATACTCACCCCATCGCTTTTAAACCAAGAGCTCGTATGCATAGGCAAGAAGAAACCTATATTATCCTGAGCAAAAGTATATTCTTTTTTCTTAGCAACATTCCTACGTTGTGGTGTAGCATAATGATTGAAATAAATAGAAGGCCTAACGGCCTGTTGGTTACTCATCAGATTTTCTTTGCTAGATACGGGAGCAGGTAAGCTATCTTTGGGCTGGGCTAAGGGAGTAGCGATGTTCCACAAGAATACTACAAACATAAACCATCGAGATTTGTACTGTGATTTGTGACCCTCAAACATCATACTTGTATGCATAAAACTCAAATTCCCTAAAAATACAAAAAGGTGTACACAACCATAGCCGTGTACACCATTATTTTTCATTTGCTTATCTATAGGCAACTACTGCTGTGCGTGTATTTCCTTTTGCGTTGGTCCAAGTAATTTTAAATCCATAAGGACATGTACCCGTTACCACATTGCCAGAAGCATCTACTCCAAAAACTACAGCGATTTCCCTTGCCAATCTCTTGTGCTCTTTAGCACCGCTAATTGCGTGGTATTCACAAGCCGAACTCAATACTATTGGCTCAGATATAACTCCATAGAACGCATTACCTTTTCTGTTCACGCCCCAGGTATCAATATTGGTATTGCCAAGTATTGCGGTATCCCCAGCAATAGTTACAGTATATACACTGCTGGCCAATTTAATCGTTCTTTGTCTAGCCACTTGCCACGCCCTTTGTGTACCATCATCAAAAGTGATAGAAAGATTACCCCTTACTTTATGAACAACACTTGCACCACCATCGCTTAGGTTCCTGATCAACCCTCCATTGACATTCGTGATTTTTTTTGTACCGTTAAAAGTTAATGATTTGCCATCTGATATTCTTGTTACTTTGTAGTTGTCTAGGGTAATGGTAAGCACAGCACCTGCAGTAGACCATTTAGTACCTTCAGGCAAACTAATGGTGATGCTCCCTGTTCGTGTACGAGTACCGTATACACAGGCAGTAGAACCATCAAAAGTAAGCTTTAAGATTCCATTAGCCTTGAGAGCAGAATCTACGGTAGCACCACATATTAACCCATCCGTACGACCACCTGAGAGAGAACTACCTGATAACAAATTGTTAGCATCTTCCAAAATTTTGTCGACGGCACTGTTTACATCCGATTCGTCAGAACTTGTGGTAATCTGTTCCTGTGAATCGTCAGGTGTCTCTTCGACTTTGTTTTTACACGATACGAAAGCAAGAGCAAGGCTTGCTATTAAGATTGATGTTTTAAAGAAACGCTTTTCCATGTTTTTTGTATTTTGTGGGTTAGACAGAGGTCAAAGGAAAAGGTTTAATCGAGGTATGA
>CAMFLX010000104.1 GCA_945957555.1 uncultured Cytophagales bacterium | reverse complement strand
CTCGCGTCCTTTTTGAAAACATGTGCCATTACATCAAGGTAATCTATTAATATCCATTCTTTATTGCCCTTGCCTTCTGAATGTGATGGATTGTTTTGGGTTGCTTTATAGACTTCCTCTTCCACCGAATCAGCAATCGCATCTACTTGACTATCAGATGTTCCAGTGCATATTACGAAATAATCGGAGATTGCATTAGAAACTTCTGTCATATCCAAAACGGTGATTTCTTTTGCCTTTTTTTCCTGCATGCCTTTGATCACCAAATCAAGAAGAATTTTTGTTTCAGGATGTACTTTTGAGGTTTTTCGCTTCGCCATTAAAAATTGTTTATTTTGCAAAAATAATAATTTGCAATGAATTTATCATTTGATACTCAAATTTTAGCAAAGTCTTATGAATATCTGCCAACATGTCATTCGACAAGTGACATGATGATGGAGAAGATCAAAAGCTCTGATGTAGCAGAAGGACATTTGATCTTAACTTTTCACCAAACCAAGGGTCGCGGGCAGAGGGGGAATACATGGGAGGTGACACCTCATAAAAACCTTACATTTACTTTGTATCTGAATCCGAAGATAGCATTAATAAAACAATTTAACCTAAGTATTTTGGTTTCCGTAGCTCTTATGGATGCTTTACAGTTTTTTACGAATAAACCAGTAAAGATAAAATGGCCTAACGATATTTATGTTTTTGATGATAGCTGGAAAAAAATAGGAGGTATTCTGGTTGAAAATCAAATAAAGGGAGCTGAGCTTAGATCTTCGGTTATTGGTATCGGTCTGAATATCAATCAAACGGAATTTGGGGTAGCACATGCTGTTTCTTTAAAATTGCTAGAAAATAAGGACTTTGATCTTTTGGCTGTTTTGAATAAGGTTTTGGTTGAATTGGAGAAAAATTATCTAGCTTTTGATGCCGAATGGGAACTACTGAAATATAATTATACCAAAAATTTACTTTATTATGGGGAGAAAGGTAAATTTGAAGATGGGAGAGGAGGATTTGAAGGAGAAGTGCTAGGGGTTAATGAATCAGGGAATTTATTGATCAATGTTGACAATACAGTGGAGAGGTTTGATATTAAAGAGCTAAGGTTCATCGTCTAAATTTATTATGGCAAAAAAAAGAGATTCAGAACAGCACAGATTACAATTAAGAAACCTTCAAATATCCGATTACGGCTACATTAAGGAGATTATGGATTTGGTCTACTCTAATGCGGGAGGCTCATATACCAAAAAGGAATTTGCAGTGCAGTTATCAAAATTCCCAGAGGGGCAGATTTGTATTGAAGATAATGGTAGGGTATTAGCTGCGGCTTTTAGTATCATTGTAAAATATTCGAAATACGGTGACAAACATAGTTATGCTGAGATTACAGCCAATGGTACTTTTGATTCTCACGACCCAGATGGCGATACTTTGTATGGGACAGATATATTTGTACATCCAGAACATCAAGGATTAAGATTGGGGCGTAGGTTGTATGATGCAAGAAAGGAACTTTGCGAAAACTTAAATCTTAGGTCAATTATAGCCGGAGGACGAATACCTGGTTATAAAGAGTATTCTGATGAATATTCGCCTAGGGAGTACATCGATATGGTTAAGTCTCGTGAGGTTTATGATAAGATATTGTCATTTCAGTTGGCAAACGATTTTCACGTAAGAAAAATCATCACGAACTATTTGCCCGAAGATCTAGAATCGCAGTCGTATGCGACTCTTATAGAATGGATTAATATATTCTATGAAGAGGAAAACACACCATTAATTGGTGGTAAAAAATCTATTGCTCGTGTAGGTGTTGTGCAATGGCAAATGCGCAGGACTAATTCTCTAGAAGATTTAATGCAGCAGGTTGAATTTTTTGTGGATACTGTGGCTGGCTATAAGTCTGATTTTGTACTATTTCCAGAGTTTTTTAATGCCCCATTGATGGCGAAGTTCAATTCTGACAGAGCTTCAGATGCGGTACGGTCATTGGCAGAGTACACTGAGGATATATTGGCTAAAATGCAGGAGTTTGCCCTTTCTTACAATATCAATATTATTGCTGGAAGTATGCCCGTATATGACGATGGTGCGCTCTATAACGTATGCTATCTATTAAGAAGGGATGGTACTCGCGATGCCCAATATAAGCTGCACGTCACTCCTGATGAAGAGCTGCATTGGGGTATGCAGGGGGGGTATAAGTTGAGAACCTTTGATACTGATGTGGGCAAAATAGGTATTTTGATCTGTTATGATGTTGAGTTTCCAGAATTGAGCCGCATTTTAGCTGATGATGGAATGCAGATACTTTTTGTTCCATATTGGACTGATACAAAAAATTCTTATCAAAGGGTAAGGATATGTGCCCATGCAAGAGCTGTTGAAAATGAATGTTATGTGGTCATATCTGGTAGTGTTGGGAACTTACCACGGGTTGAAAACATGGATATTCAGTATTCTCAATCTGCAGTATTTTCGCCTTCAGACGTTCCTTTTCCTCATGATGCGATAGTGGCTGAAGCTACGCCCAATACGGAGACGACTTTGATTGCTGATTTGGATCTAGATTTGCTCAAGGAGCTTAAAAAACATGGAGCTGTACGTAATTCACAAGATAGAAGGAAGGATCTTTACAAAATAGAGTGGAAACGTAAGAGATAATTGAACTTTTACGAAGTAGATATTGAACGTTATGATGAATACTTTGCCTCGGAAGCATCCTTGTTTTTGAGTGCAAAGTATTACAGATACAACACTCCTCTTGACAAGCAGTCAAATGTTCGATGTTTTGTGGGACAATTTGGGGAAGGGTGTATAGGGGTTATTGGAGTCATCGACGAAAACATTTTTAATAGTCCATATTGGGCCCCTTATGGAGGATTTAGAGTTGATCATGATCTCTCGTTTCAGAAGTTGAGTACATTTCTTGAAAAACTTATTGAACATTTGCAGGGTTACCGATTTACAGGTATAAGAATGGTTTTACCGCCAGAGATTATGCAATTGTCTTTGCATGCTAATTCTTTTTTGAATTTAAAAAAGGCAGGTTTTCAATTAATCCATACAGAACTTAATCACTATTTCTCTTTGGAGAAATTTGCTTCAGATGTTAGTTATCTCAAACGATTGGATCGAAGCACCTTGCTAAGGACTTTAAAAAAGGGACTCACCCGTGAGATTGTTGAGAACGATGACCAGCGAAAATTAATCTATGAAATGCTGCAAAAAAGTAGGAGGCAAAGAAACATTCCATTGAAAATGTCTTGGGAGAGATTGTTAGCAGCAACTAAGTTTATTAATATAGATTTTTGGGCCGTGTATGCTGCAGATCATAAATTATGTGCGGGTGCCGTAGTTTATGAAGTTGATCAATCAATAAGCCAGGTTGTATATTGGGGGTTTGATCCCGATTATACTAAATTGGATTCAATGCGCTATCTTTCTTATCAGCTGTTTGCTCATTATCAAGAATTGGGAAGGAAATATTTGGATTTTGGAATCTCTACCGATCAAAGCATTGCAAATGAGGGTTTGATAGCCTTTAAAGAGAATGTTGGCTGTGATACTTGTTTACGTTTTGAGTTCAACAAGCACCTGAATTAGATCCTGAAACTGGTGGCGAGCTTAAAGACGAAGTTTTGACTGTTTTGTGCAAATTTATATGGGCCATAACGATAGTAGGTGCTGAATCCTAATCCTATTTTGAGTCCGTAAAGATTATATCTGAGAATATCTCCAAGAGTAAATCCTGATTCATAATACCCTTTATCCATGGTTTTGAATTGCACCCCTTCGTGAGTCACTTTGTGGTTTAGGCTTCCCCAACCCATGTTGTGTGAAAAAACGAAGCTGGGTTTGAATCGTCCCGTTCTGTTTAGCCTGCCGAAGTTTACGTTGTAAAAAACAGAAAAATAGTCTTCCGAACAAAATTCATTGTAAGACATGGTTTCAAATGAGTTGTAAATGGTGGTATAGAGATTGCTCAAGCTGCCCTTGCTATTGTAAAGTTTGTAATAAGGTGCTTGTCCGTTGATATGTCCGAAATTTAATTGCATGTTATGGTTTCCTTTGCCTAAGAACCAAAAGTTATATGAAATTTTTAGGTCATATTTTGTATACTGATAGGGACTATTTCCCCCTGGCAATGCTTGAGTAACTTGAAATGACAATACGGGGAATTTATCTCTAAAATAGATTTGTTTGTCAGCATATTTGATAAATTGTCTACCGTATGCATAGTTTATCATAAAAACGACTTCTCGGAAATGGAAATTAGTAGTTTTGCCTTCAAAACGATAGTTGTAGAACGGAGAAACTGTTTCCGTACTCAAATTAAGGCCTATTTGAGTATATTTTAAGGGGTTGAGATAAGTTAAAATATTAATGCGCTCAACTCGATCCAGCAACTGTAATTGATATTTTCTGATGGACTCACTAGAGTATTGTTGTTTATCAAAAAGATGGTCTACTCTACCTGGTTCTGATAGATCATTGTGATAGCCAATTTTTAACCAGAGTTTTGTTGCATCGTGGAGTTTTGTACCTAATACACTTCCGTATTTATAGGTTTTGTCTAGAGTTCCATAGCCAATGTATGCTTGCGCGTAGTGCCGTTTGCTGAAATGGTCGTTGGTTTCAATACCTAAGCCTACCCTGAAGCCTTCAACTTTGTTGTAGTTTACAATTCTATTGAGCAGAAAATTTATTTTTTTAACAGGGATTTTGCCTTCGTATACGTTGTGTCCAATATTGATGACTTTCTCTAAGTTTTTGATTTGTCCAAATTTTTCATAGAGTGCAAATGTACTAGAGTCGTAATCTGTAAACTCTTCTTTTCTTAGGTCAAGCCAGTTTAAAGTATCATATTGAGGGTCGTAGTTTTCCTTGTATTCATAAATGTTTTCGTCAAATTTTTTATTTGGAAAAGTAGTGTCGGCATGAAAATTATGAACATAGGTCTTAGCTACCCCATTAATAAATATGTTTTTGTAACCAAGAGCTAATGATCGTGCACTAGTGATCGTCAAGTATGGAATGTAGTATTTGCTTTTTGGGGCTTTGACATATTTTTGTGACAACTGGCTGCACAGCCCTGATTCTCTAATAGGTGTAACAGAAATGTTTTCTACATACCCCTCTGTGATATCCCAAACGAAACTACCTTGGATGGCATCAAATAGGTTTTTGTTCTTGGGGTAAAATTTGATTAATAGCTTTTGCCTTTTTTGTATTAGTAAGGTGTCAGATATGTAGTAATTGTAAGCATTGTAACTTTTTTTGAAAAGGGGGTTTTTATATTTTGTAAGGTTGAAAAATAAGTGACGCTCATAAACAGAGGTAAACTGGTAGTCTGAATTGAAGGAAAATAAGGTACTTCTAGAAATGCCCGTGACCTTACTTTTGTGAATGATTTCTTTGTTTCGTATTGCGCTTTTATAGTTTTTGTCAGTATAAGATTCCATTAGGAAAATGTGATGCTTGGGGTTGTATTGGAAGTTGAAATATCGTTTGGGTACTATTTTTTTGAGATAGGACAGTAAATTGTAGTTTTGTTCCTCATTGTCAGTGTTTATGGTCAGTTTATTGTAAGTGCTATATGAAAAACCCGTAGACTTGTAGAAATTATTTTGGGTGTTTTTGGAATAGATTTCGTTTAAGACCTCTCTTTGTTTTCGTTGTTCTTTAGGTTTGAATTTTTGCTTTTTTGTTCTATTTAATAATATTTCATAGTATTTACTGAGTGTACTGTCAACTTGGTAAGCAAAGTAGCCATAATCTATATCGTCTACAACGATACTATCTCCGTAGGCTATTTTTAGTTTGAAATAGCCTTGTTCGTCGGTTAGTGTTTGTTCTGAAGACGATTTTACTAGGATGGAGGGAATAGGTAATACACTCATTTGATCGATAACCTTCCCCTTGATCACAGTTTTTTGAGCCCCAATATTATATGTAAGGGATATAAGACCGAGAAGCCAAAGTATAGATGTAAATCTCCTCAAATAAATATTGTGTGTTTTGTATCGCTAAATTATAAAATTATTTTCAATGATCGTTGTTTATGATTTTGGTATACTCGTTTGGGAGATCGGTTGATTCTTCAAATATTTTCATAAATTTGAGTTTAAACAGATAGAAGATTTGCAGATCTATTCAAATAAAGGCAGGGTTAAGTTGTTGTTGTTGTTAGTCGCATTATTAATAGGGCTTTCGACCTTGTATTATACTGATATACTGGTGAAAAATCTTTCAGAAAGAGAGAAAAAGCAAATTGATTTATATGCAAAGGGGTTGCGATTTGCTATCAGTTCAGAAAACTCAGGTAACATGAATTTTTTGTTTGAAAGTATTATAGAAAACAATAATTCGATTCCTGTGATCTTGGCTGATGAAAACAGCAAGCCTGTCAGTACCAAAAATGTATTTGTAGATTCTACTTGGACGGAAAAACAAAAGGATAGATATCTGCAAAAGCAGATAGAAGAGATGAAATCGCAATATGCCCCCATTGTTGTTGACTACCCAGGGATCAATTTAAAGAATTATATTTATTATAAAAATTCTAAATTACTTACCCAGCTTAAATATTATCCTTACATTCAATTGGTGGCTATTTCTGTGTTTATTCTTATATCCTATTTGGCTTTTAGTTATTCGAGAAGATCGGAACAGGATAAGGTATGGGTAGGGATGTCAAAGGAGACCGCCCATCAACTGGGTACTCCTTTGTCTGGTCTGATGGCTTGGGCAGAGATTCTCAAAGAAGATGAGCGGATCAAGAACGATGGAATTATTGTTGAAATAGAAAAGGATATTAATAGACTGGCAACAATTACTGAACGATTCTCAAACATTGGATCATTACCATCTTACAAAACAGAAGATATTTATGAGTTGGTCTCAAATATTATAGATTATCTAAAGCACAGGGTAGGTCGGAATATTGAGTTTCAGGTTGTAAATCATTTAGGAAAAGTAGAATTGCAGATAAATAGAGCACTGTTTGAATGGGTTATTGAAAATATAACCAAGAATGCCATTGATGCTATGGGAGGTAAAGGTAAGCTCACTATTACTTTGAGCATAGTCAACAAGCATACAGTTATAGATATTACAGATAGTGGTAAAGGGATTCCTCAAAATCAATTCAAGAAAGTTTTTCAACCAGGTTTTACTACCAAGCAGAGAGGTTGGGGATTGGGACTTACTTTAGTAAAGAGAATCGTAGAAGAATACCATCAAGGCAAAATTTTTGTAAAGTCGTCTGAAATAGGTAGAGGTACTACTTTTAGAATCGTATTGTGATTTATATAGGTTTAAGATTGTTGTTTTTTTAATCAAAGGGGCGACTTAGGTGTTTCCTATTAATAAACCACACTTATTTTTATAATTTGTTCGCCTTTATTGATGTCGGCAATATAAACTCCCGCTCGTACTTTATTGTTTTTAGAGGAAGCATCCCAGGCGCCAGGTATATTCAATGTTTTAACAAGGTCACCATGTTTGTCATAAATAATTACCGTTCCTGTTTGTTCAAAGAAATAGGTGTCGTGATCATTGTCATCGTTTGGTGTAATGAGGGGATAGCCACAATCTTCTTTTGGAACGTTGATTTCTTTGGGTACGTTTACAGTACATCCTCTATCGGTAAGTACTTTGAGAGTGTAGGAGCCATCTAGTAATCCATTAAACTGACCAATTTGTGAAGTGTCTGAATAGCTATACGCATCCCTGGCAAGGATGTATTTTACCTTTGTGTTATTGTCGTTATTGTTGATTTGAAGTTTTCCAGAATGCTCACAGTCCACTGCAGATATGGAATATGCTAGTGTGCTTACATCAAAACAGTTCTTAATCCTTAAAGTATAGTTGTCGGATCTAAATGATAGTTCGGGAAATGAGTCATGTTTTATTTCACAGAAGTAGGTACCAGAGTCTGAAAAACTCAAATTGGATATACTTAGATGATCGTACTTGCAGGTATAATAATAAGAATAGTTTTTTTGCCATTTATAATAAACACTAGGCACATCATCATCTATTCCTGTATAAATATCAACTGTGTCTGTCACTTTCTTCTCTATGGATTGGAAAGCATAGATATTCGCTTGTGGTGCAATCTCAAATATGTTTTTATGATTACTATATGGCAATATTTTAATGATTGAAGAAAAAGTGAGCATATTATTATACAACTTCATCTTTACGAGATTTTTCAAAATGGGAAGGTTGCCAATGGTGCCGAACTGATTGTCATTGAGATAAACAAGTTCTATCACTGTATTATAAGTGAAGTTTGGAAACTTTGTCAATTTGTTGAATGCAAGATTTAAGGTTTTTAAATTAACTAGAGAATCTATAATTGGTGTTTCTGACAGTTTGTTGCCACTGATACATAGTGTCTGTAGACTCCTACATTTAGATAAATTTGGTAATGTACTTATTGAGTTGTTGTCGGCCACAAAAATTAATAATGCTTTAAGGTTTGAGAAATCAGGTAGCTGGCTTATTTGATTGTTATTGATGATCAGTTGTGTCAATAAAACATTTTTAGAAAGATCTGGTATCGACAATAGTTTATTGTTTTGAACCATTAACTCTACAAGATTCACATTTGAGTTCAAAGAAGGCAGACTGTTGAGTTTGTTGAACGAAACATTGAGGCTTTGTAAGTTCGTTATCCCTCCCAGGTCTGGTAGTGTGGTAAGATTATTGTTATGAAGATCTATTTTATAGACATTTGTAAAATATTGCAAACCATTTACATTGTACAGATTACAGTTTGATATGTCAAGGGTGCCGTAGATCGTAGCAGCCATATACGGGTGGATTCCGTCCCCATCGTCATCTACGATTTGTGGGAAATTCTTTTTGATATATTTCAAGAAATGAGGATCGGTTATTTTATAACCGTCGTCATGGGTTCCTGAAAATACCCGAAGGCAAATCATCAAAAATGTGAGCCATATTTTTTGTTGCCTGATCATTCTATGATGGTTACGGTGCCGTTTGTCATTGAGTTGTCTTCGTATTGAATATAGAATAGGTAATATCCTGACTTGATATCCCCATTATTTGATTTTCCATCCCAAAATAAAACCTCCGCTGGTGCTAAATTTTGGCTAAAATAGATATTTCCTTTCTTATCGACAATTTTCAAATGCCCTTTTTTATCCTTTTTAGGGGTTTCCCAAGTCTCTCCTATGAATGGATTGATCGTGTAATGGTTTTGACACGACTTTTCAGGTACAATTATCTCTTGCCAAGAGGTGCACCCCTTAGTGTCAGTTATGAGGATTTTGTAGTGGCCTGCCTCCAAGTGCATGAAATCATCTAATGGATTATGATGTATATCATAGACTTGAAAATGATAGGGTTTGTAACCTCCTGAGCATCTATTGAGTTTTATGCTCCCAGTTTGCTCTTCTTTGCAAGTGGATTGTACTGAAAAGTCTGCTTGTAAGGTTACCTTCTTACAAGGGTCCAATCTCATAGTGCTGTCTTGCCTAGGTGTGGTAGTTGCCTTATTTAAAGTATTTGTTTTTTGAGTTGTTGTTGGTTGTTCTATAATTTTGTTATCGACAAAGGTATTTTCTAGTTGCTTCTGTATTGAGTCCTTACTACTTGTATGATTCGTCACTGGCTTATGTTGTACAATTGATTTTTCTCGAGAATCATAAATCGTATTGCCTTTTGGAGCCAAGCCAACTGTTTTTTCAGTTACATTATTGGGTTTTGATTTGTTATTTTTTTTGATCGTATCTGTTGGTGTTAAAATAGTTTGCTTTTCGGTGTTTGTATACCATACTATTGCAATTCCTAAAAATGCTATTGTTGCAACACTTCCAATGACTACTGCTTTTTTAATGACGTCATTACGTTTAATTGCTTTCTGGTGGGCTTTTGTGGCAATGTTTTTAATGTCAATCAGCTTGCTCTCATTTATAAATACTGAAAGCATCTGATAATCATCTATTTGCTTTTGAATATTGGGATCAGTTTGCTTCAGTAGCTCCAGTTCGTCCAATTCTTTTTCCGAGAGTTGACCTCTGGAGAATTTTCTAATGAGCAGTTCTATATTTTCTTGTGGTGTCATATGCCTTTGAGTTTGTTAAGTATTTCTGGGTTGCTGTGAATTTCGTCTAATACCTTTTGTTTGCAACGTTGATGTTGCATTTTAGCTGCAGCTATGGATGCAAATCCCATCCTAATTACGATATCTTCCATCATCAAATCATTAAAAATGGTATAAGTGAGTAATTCTTTGCACTTATCGCCAATTTTTTCAAAAAGCTGATGAATTAATTGTTCCTCTTTACCTAGAAATTGGTAGTCAACCCTTTCTGTTTCTACATATTGATTGACCGTCATCTCTAAATCATCTTTAAATACCAGCCTTTGGTCTCTTTTGATCTTATTTAACCATTTATGGATGCACAAATTGTATACGAAGGCTTCGACCTTGTACCTCGAATCATATTTTTTGGCTCCAACCATTTTGTAGAACTCTACCAAGGCATCTTGAAACAGATCAAATACATCCTCTTTGTCTCCACCTCTTCCTACAATATATTTCTTCACCAAAGGGAATACCTTTTTGTAAAGTAAGTTAATGGCTTCATCATCTTTGCCATCGTTTATTTTTTGTAGAATTATGTCAGTGTAGCTTGTTGAATTCATCTATGCCATATAAATTAAAAATAAGAGAAGTAATGAACAGCTAATTTAAAATGTGTTTATTTGCATAAAGTTTATTATTTTTTGGAGAAATTAATATTTATATCCGTTTCTTATTTATATCTTTTTGTGAGTGCTGTTGCGCAGGTAAATAGTTATATACCAGATTCATATAACTATTTTTCTCAAAACATAACATTATATAATCCAAGTTATATATCCTCTGCAGAAAGCTATAAATTTATGCTAAACCATAAATTTTTGTCCGGACAATTTAAAGATATTTCATATACCAATTTTACTGCCGCCAAGAATATTTACAAAGATAAGAATTCGATGGCTTTTCGTGCCATAGTTGGCAAAGAACAAGAAGGACCCTATATTTCCATTCCTAGCGTGAGTTTGTCCTATGGGTATGAACTTAAATTAAGTAGAAATGTATCTTTCAGTTCTGGAGTTACACTAGGAGCAACAGGCGTTTATTTTGCAACACCATCACTAAGCTCGTCTTTTATTTTGCCAGACGGGGTATTGGGTTTGGGGCTTAAGGTGAAAAAACATTTGTAGGCATGTCATCGCTGCAAGTGTTTAATACTGGACAACCATCTTTTTTCTTAAAAAGATATTATAATGTAATATTGGTTAACGAGTTGGATCTGAACCATAAGTGGAAATTGAAAAATCAATTTTTTGGTAGATATTTATCACGTGACAAATATGAAATGAAATATGCATTGTTGGCTTCGTTTGATCAATTAATAGATCTAGGATTTGTGCTCAGAACGAAAGGAGGTTTCTCCTTGTTGGCCACTATTATGCTACCTATGAAGGAAAATAAGCTTAATCTGTCATTTGCTTATAATACCAATTATGTCCGGCCACAAAGCTATTATATTCCAAATTCTATGGAGTTAGTTTTGGGGATTATTTTAGACTGATTCTAATCAATAAATTTTATTATTTTTTTTGAGGCCTCTCGTTACTTCTCTTTTTTTCAGTTTATATCCGCATGCTTTCTTAGGAATATTATAGTAAATCTTGCTGTAGTTCAAGAGGGGCATGAAAAACGAAAAAATAAAATAAGTAATATGAAAAAAGGTTTATTAATTTTTACAGGCATGGTTGCCTTGTTTACGACAATCACCGTAGTAAGTTTCAAACACGAAGCAAAAGCACAGCCAAGTGGTATCTCAGGTTATAGTGGAGCAAGTTCTTCATGTAACAGTTGTCATGGGGGTGTAGCTCATACGGTTACTAACGCAGCAGCTAATGCTGTATTGACCAGCGATATTCCGGCAACGGGATATGTACCAGGTACTGTATATAATATGGTATTAACTATAAAGTCTAAAAAGAATAAGGTTGGATTTGATCTAAGGGCACAGACAAGTGCTAATGCGGTAGCTGGATCATTTAATACCTCCGTGACTAACGGGCAGGTAATGTCTAATGAAATCGTACATACATCTTCCAATACTATCACTGGTGGGTCTAAAAAAGTTAGCTTCAAATGGACCGCACCTCCAAAGGGCACGGGAAAGGTTACCTATTACGCTTCTGTAGCAACAGGTATTAATGGTACTTCAGCAATGGATACACTCAATAAACTTAGTGTGGCTTTTAACGAATCAACCGTCACTAATGTAGAGGATGTTACAATTGAGGATAAATCGTTTTCTGTATTTCCTACTGTGACTAAGAACGATTTCACAGTTTCGTATCAACTTGAATCTGTATCGGAATTGCGAATCAATCTGTGTGATGCTCAAGGAACAATCCTTAAGGATATATTTGTAGGAGAACAAGCTGGTGGCGCCTACACACAGACCATTTCTAGTAAAGGTTTAGCTAACGGAACATATCTGGTACATTATTCTGTAAACGGCAAATCCAAGGTTGAAAGGGTTTTTGTCGAAAAATAGTTAACAACATGCTGTTGGATGTTAGTGCTTTACGCTACATCCAACAGTAGTGTTTATTATACAATTCAGTGACTCTAATTATTTTAACAACAATTAAATAATCAATATACAATGTCTTTTAAAGTTTTAACCAAATTGACAATTGCAGCTTTCTGTTGTACCTGGGGTTTGGCCTCAGCCCAAGTTTATGTTTCCAAGAGCTCCACGGTTCATTTTTTTTCGGAAACCCCGATGGAAAATATAGAAGCAACCAGCAAAGAGGCTACCTCGGTACTTAATAGTCAGACTGGAGAATTGCTGATTACGATAGGTATTACTTCCTTTAAGTTTCCATCTAAGTTGATGGAAGAGCATTTCAATGAAAACTATATGGAGACTGAAAAGTATCCTAAATCGGAATTCAAGGGGAAGATTGTAGATCTCAAAACCGTTGATTTCAAAAAGGATGGGGTATATAATGTGGTGGTGGAGGGAGACCTCACTGTGCATGGCGTAAAAAAAGCAAAAAAGATCAATGCGAAACTTGAAGTAAAAGGTGGTCAGGTCACCGGCACTTCGAAATTTGTCATCAATCTAGAGGAGTTCAAGATAGAAAGGCCAAAGATTGTGTGGGAGAAAATAGCTGAGAATATAGATGTTGATGTAAATTTTGTGTATGCACCTTATGTTAAGAAATAATTTTTTGAAAGTTTGCCTATTGGTGTCATCTGTTGGCTTGGCACAAACCGATATGGAGGCTCTGCTTAATGAGCAGGCATCTCAAGGAGGAAAGAAAACTCCTAATTACGTGCATGCTACTTTTAAGGGTACCAAACTGATTAATGGTCACAGTGTGGAGGCTCCAGGTGCTGGAGTTTTACAGTTTATCATTTACCATCGTTTTTCTAACATGAACGATGTGTTATATAACTTTTTTGGGCTTGATGGTGCTACTACAAGATTGGGATTGGATTATGGAATCTCTAAGAGACTTTCTATTGGTATAGGACGTACAGCAGTTTTGAAAGCGGTAGATGGCTATTTGAAATACAAGGTATTGATGCAGAGTTCAGAGGGAGCGCCTGTAACGATGGCTCTAGTGGCTGGAAGTTCTTATAATACCATAAGGGCGCCCTACTATGAAGGCGATAGACTCCGTCGATTAAATTATCTTTCTCAGCTTTTATTAGCTCGTAAATTTAATGCCTCGTTTTCGTTGCAATTGATGCCGACGTACGTCTACAACAACCTTGCTGAGACTGATAAAGATAAGAACGGCATATTTGCACAAGGCTATGGGGCAAGGTTGAAGATCAGTAAAAGAACCTCGATCAACTGGGAACATTATGTTGTACTGCCAAGCCAGGTAAATAATACCGTTCGTAATACTGTGGCTTTAGGTTTTGACATAGATACTGGTGGACATATATTTCAGTTTCACTTTACCAATGCTTCCAGTATGATTGAACAGCAGTTTATCCCGCTCACTACTGGCAATGTTGCCAAAAGCGAATTCCGCTTAGGATTTAATATTTCAAGGGTATTCACTGTGAACAAAAAAGCAGCTTCTAAATAGTATTTTATGAATGTTTTTGAGGCATATGAGCTTATGGCAAAAGACGATTTGGATCTGAATAAAATCTCTCTGCTGCAAAAGCTGTTGGGAGACCTTGAGCCGCTCATGCAAGGAGAATTGCTGAGGCAGGCTAAGAATCTGGAGCGTAAAGAGGCCCAGTATGCTGAAGATATTGCCCAGAATATGCTCCAAAGAGTGGCTCTCTTGCTGGTTACTAACATGGTAAACTCTAAGGAGAAAAAGCTTCAAGAAACATTGCACGGACTTTTTAAAAAAGAGCGCTCAACGGAAGGAGAGAGCCTTGGCTTTGCAAAGTGTGCCTAAAATTAGTATTTAAAAAAAATAGATTATAAAAATAGAGTATGGAAAAATCAATTAAACTCGTGAGTACTTTGCTGATAGTGGGTCTGGTGTCGCTTTTTTCTTGTAAAAAGGATAATAAGGTAAGTGTTGCACCTGCAACCTGCGATACGGCTAGCGTAACTTTCGCTACCGTACAGCCAATATTTGCAGCTGCATGTACCAGTTGCCACAGTCAGCTTAGTAATGAAACAGATGCAAAGAATTGGGGTGATTTCCCAAGATTGATGGGTTCCCTGAAGCAAGAATCGGGTTTTATGGCTATGCCTCAAGGGGCTGCAAAATTAAGCGATTGCGAGATCAACAAAATTCAAGCTTGGTATAACAAGGTTAAATAATACCTTAACCATGCAGTACATGAAAGGCAGCCATTAGGTTGCCTTTTTTGTTGTATGATGTACGTGCCGAATTTTATGAGGATTTTTGATGTAACCACAAACACAACCGATTGTTGAAGTAAGATTCAGCCTTTACATAATCAGAAGGCATGATTTCTGAGTCAGTACAGTAGGTGACCACTCTTGAATTTGTAGGTAATGAGGCAAACTGCTCTTTTGTATAGTGGGTATATTCTTCAAAGAGCGAAGCTGTGAGGGGCAGATGATTGTCTATTCTGTTTATGGGATGAAGGTTTTCTAGAAACGGGTTGAAAAAGTAGTAGGCATCGAAGTGAGAAAAATTAACCTCGGTGATGTTAAGATGAGAAAAGCGTATTTGGTTGAGGTGTAATATTCGAGCAGATTGCTCGGCGATCTCATATAGGTCTTTTCGGAGCTCTATTCCATAAAAAATGGCATCGGTATGCAATGCACCCACAATACAAAACTTGCCGATACCCGCACCTATGTCTAAGATTTGATTTGCGCCATTTGCGGTCAATAATTCCGAAGCTTTTTTGGCTACCACTATAGGTGTCCAGTGAATATCAGAAATGTCTTGCATGTACTTGGGGTAGAGAAACTCGTCAAAGGCCTTGTCGTTTTCACTGTGATAATTAGAAAGAATATGCTTCCTGAGATTTTCATTCTGAGGTCCATTGTACATAATCTCGTAAGGTTTTCTTTATTATATAGAGTCTCTGATTTGGATTTCTATTTCGATAAAGGCCTGCCTAAGCGCGCTAACCTCATTTCTGGCTTGTTCAAGAGCTTGTATGACCATCAACGGATCAGTGGAAACTTTTGTACCTAATACTGAAAGGTTATTAAGCATTTTAGCAATAGAATGTGCCGCATTTACCTCACCTCCTAAATAGTCTCTCATTCGTTGTTGTATAGTAGAGGCATCTCCAAGTGAAACTTTGTTCAAATATTGATACAGCCCTTTTTTTTCAAGATTGTAAGTGGCTTCACGCAGTGGGGTACAGAGTTGGAAAGACCTATACTTATCCTCCCAAGCAGGGTAGCTATTGAGCAGACCTATCATGTTTTCAGCTTTTATTCGATCCCCAAATTTAAGCTCAGAAATCACGGTAGACAGATGTTGTTTAAGGATGGTAAGTGTTTCATCGATGAGCTCTGCAGTGTCGGCTATGGCGTCTTTCATTTCTTGCCTTGTTTTTTCTGAGAGATCCTTGGCCGCGGACAAACCTATATATATGTTCTTTAAAATTTCAAAAATTTCATTAAAAGTAGCGATATTCATGTGTCTCCGATTTATTTTTGATGTTTTGCCTGATAAATAGGTTATAAAAATCCAATTGTGGATCAATATAGAGTAAGTTTCGCAGATATTCAAGCTCAGGCAGGTGAATCCAATAGATAATGTATGAGAGTATAGTTGATTGGGTTTTAAAATAGTAAAGGTTTATAAACCTCTATAAAAACAAAAAGACACGGATGCCGTGCCACTTTGTGATATTAAACCCTAAACTAACCTAAATCTTTAATGTCTTTTATTGGATGTTATAACATATACTGTTCAATAATCGTGCTAATCTTTCTGGCATGGTACCTTTAAATTGTGTTTTTGATATAAAATGCCCTTTGTTTGTATTTTAACGCATGTTTTTATTTTTAGTCTTTATTGTATGTATTTTGGTTTTGTGTCAAAATGGGAAATTATTTCTCTTTTTGGGATGGCTTGTGCGTTTGGAAGGACTGCAATGAGGATATTGTAAGGCATAACCAAGACATAAATAAGTTGTTCCTAATTCGTGGGTTTTATTTAATAGCTTAAAATTCTATTTCATTCAAAATTCAAAAAATTAAAACTTAATTTGCTGTCTCTTATACACATCTCCGAGCCCACGAGACGTAGAGGAATCTCG
>CAMFLX010000103.1 GCA_945957555.1 uncultured Cytophagales bacterium | reverse complement strand
CTCACGCACGGTTCTGTGGGAAGATAGGGGTGAGATTCCCTTATCTGACCCGATTTTTCCATATTTTTCTACAAAGCGCCACCATGCCTGCAAGTTGATTTGCTGGACTATATTTTCTGCTGGATAGGGCACTTCAGGTAAGAGCACTTTGCCAAAGTTGTCTGCATAGAGGATATTGCAGGTTTTGCCGTCTGTAGCCACAATATGGTCATTTACCAGAGCCACGAGTGGTGCTTGGGTAAAGCTCCCCCCATATCCAATAAAACCTCCCGCTTCTCCACTAAACTTGGGTTGGGCTATATTGTGCCAAGTGCTACTGAATGCAGCCTCTAGAGCGATACCTTGTAGGCACAGCTCTTGGATTTGTGTCTTGAGTGTAGACTTTAGGCCTTTAATAGCTACAAGTGCTTTGCCCCTGAGGTGTGCGAGACCCAAGGACCAAGCAACGATCCTGCCACAGTTCAAAAACTCGTCTACAGTGCTACAATGTGGGGCCAGTTTGGCCATGCATTCTGTCCATGCGTTTACTTGCTCAGGCTGATGCTCTCGTATGCTGTCAATGGCACTATTTACTGCCTTGAGCATACGCAGGGGTTGTGTGGCTAGTAAATCAGGCATGACTTGTAGCATAAGCCAGGCGTTGCGATATTCGTTCTCAACATAACTATGTGCCGATCCGCCCAGTATTTTAAGTAATTCGTTGAAAAAGGCTTTGAATACCGTGGCAATTTGCTCTGGGTGCTGTACCGCGATTACCTGTAAGGTCGGTTCTATGACTTGTACCATCCATGACGAAAGAGCTGAAGCCTCCAAAGCCCCGTGATGGATTTCATAAGCATGACAAAGCTGATTGTAATATGCCTCTTGCTCTTGCAAGTGAGCAATCAGGGGCGGGAAACTTATTTTTTCCATTGTAGCCAGCGTCTATAATTGGTGTATCTCTGGTGGAAATACTTCAGTTTTAAAATATCGTCGTGGCGGTAGCCATAGAGTTTCTTGTCTTGTGACCAAGTGTGCAATTGCTTCTCAATGTCTAGCAATCTCTTGTCTATCTCTTTGAGGGAAACTTTTTCGAGCCCTTGTTTGAACTGCTCGTCGAAAGCATCCATAGGGTCCTGACTGTCCATGTTTTGGCTCATGTATTCGTCACAAGCAAGGTCAAAGAGTTTTCTAAGCCACACCACACGGTCCACTCGGTATCTGTCGTTGCCTGTTTGGTCAAAAAACGGTGACTCCAAGTGTGGTACCAGTGTGTCGTGAAGGATAAAGGGCAGCAGTTGTCTCACGTCTTCCAGTTCTACTTCCTTATTGCCTCTAAAATAGGCCAAGGCTTTGGTGTATATCATCAGTGTCATGATCTTGCGTACCGATACGCCATTCACCGTTTGTGAACCCAAGTCTTTCACATGGTCTTTGCCCGTTTCTTTTCTAAATAAAGTCTTGAAGTCGAGCCCGGAGAGCTTGGCGGTATCCTTGGTCATGTATTCGAGCTTGTCGGAGGCCGACTCAAAAAACTCAAATTGCCTACAGAAAAACTCTATCCTTTTGCGAACTGCTGGGCGGATGGTGATCGCTCTGATGTGCTCATGGATCTGATCCATCTCAGCTTCAGAAAAAATGATCTCTTCAGGAATCATAGCCTCTGGTTTGTAGTTGAGCTCTATTCGTTTTTGGAGGTCTTCTATGAATCGGGTGTTAAAGTGAAAAGCACGGATCACGATATCGATACGGTCTTTGAGTGCTTCTATGACTTGGTAAGTGCCACCACCTGCATCATCATTGGCGGTGAGATACCATGCCGACTGCGGACACTCGTAGATCTGGTCAAAAATCTCAGCATAGTTATCAGAGAGTACCGTGAGTAGGGCCGACTGTGTACGAGTAGGAATACGATTGTACTCGTCAATGATCTTGATGCGCATCTCGAGCCACTTTCTCCAAGCGATCCTGATATCGGAAGTTTTTTCGGCTTTTACCATATCTGAGGGTAGGGGATGGCCCAGCAGGTCGGAGATCGTCATTTGCGGTTGCCCATGTTGTATGGCACGCATTACGTCCGTCTTAGAGTAACCAGCAAGCAGTCCCATAAGGATGGAGGTAGCGGTCTTGCCACGACCTGGGCCGCCTACTATGAGGCATTTGCCACGTACCGCTAATGTGAGCAAGGGTACGAGTACAAAACTGGAATAACTCTGGCCATTGGGTAAGGTAAGCTCCACTTTGCTATCGCCAAACACAAAGCGCTTGGAGTCCCCATCGTCATATTCTATATCGTAGTAGGGGCTAATGATCGCCGTATTGGTGATCCAAAAATAAGCCTGTCTGAGTTTTTCGTCCAAGCCTACTGCATCAGCACCGTTTTCGGTTTGTTCCTCGCTTTCGTAGAGGTCTTTGATCTCAAATCGTGTTGTGGCCGCAGCTTCTTGCGGATTGGTAGGGGCGGAGGGGACCTTTTGGAAGAGTCCTTTGGTTTTATTGAAGATATCGTGCATCGGTACTATTTATTGTAAATGATCGAGGATCCTGGCAGTCGCCATGCTTGAAGGCAACGTCAATCCTATTTTATCAAAGTAATTAAATATTATGCTTTTTTCAAAGGTTTTTTGAAAAGAGGAAAGGGTTTGTCCTATTGTAGATTTAGGAATTTTATTAATTTCAGTATATCATCCTCGTTTGCAACGAGGATGTGGCGAAACGGGCGATTGTATCGCTGCTATTTATTCATGAAAATTTAAATTTTATGTCAGGAAGCCAGTATACTATCCAAGCACAAAACAATCCATATTTTATCACTAGTACTATAGTATATTGGGTTGATCTCTTTACTCGAAAGACCTACAAAGACATCATCGTCGATTCTTTGAATCATTGTGTGGAACATAAGGGTCTTGTCATCTATGGTTGGGTATTGATGACCAATCATTTACATTTGTTGGCTTACTGCGAAGTTCCTCATCGTATATCCGATTTTCTTAGGGATTTTAAGAAATATACTTCCAAACGTCTTGCAGAAGCCATCGAAGAAAATCCAGAAAGTAGGAGGGAGTGGCTCTTGGACAAGTTTGCCTTTGAGGCAAGGAGGACAGGACGAGCAGAAAAATATAAGATATGGAAAGATGATAACCACCCTATAGACCTATCTGATATAGATGTGATGGAAAAATTAGCCTATATACATGACAACCCTGTAAGGGCTGGTATAGTGGAAAATCCAGAAGATTACCTGTACAGCAGTGCTCGAGATTATGCTTGCAAGAAAGGTTTGGTTAAAATTTGTAGGGTTTAGGTGTTCATGTGGCGATACAATCGCCTTTCTCATCCGCCCTCGTTGCAAACGAGGGCGATAGGTATAGTGAAATGTGAAAAAGCTCCTGATCCAAAGGAAGCCATGACCTTAATTTTTTTATAACATTATGTCATCCCCCTGTCCCCTTCAAAGGGGGACTTTTCATCCAATTCCAAAAGGCCTTAGTAGTAGTTTTGGATTAATATTGTCTCGTACAAATTAACCACAGGCAAAACTTTGTGAAGAGCTATGGATGTCCCCCTTTGAAGGGGGCAGGGGGATGATGTTTCGAGTATTTTGAGTGTCGAAAATGAAGGTCGATGATGATTTTATTGGGCTTAAATACGCCTTCCCTCTTTAACTTTTATTTCAGAACCTTCGGCTAAAAACACAGATAGAGGTGTCTGCGATGTCAAGAAACTGAAGTTCTGTCCGTAAATATCTCCGAAATCTACGTCTATGAGATAGTCCTTGGTCTTGTAAACCTCCCATCTTGGGTGTTCGACTCCATACTCAGCAGTTTTTCCCTTTGCAATCTGGGTGTACCCCCAATAGTGTTCCGTGATGAATTCTTCCTTGCTATTTTCCACGATCATGCTTGCATTGGGTTCGGTAGTGACTTTGAATGAATTCCACTGGGCTTTTTTCCACTTGTATTCCACGTTCAAACTGTCGTTTGTTACTGTCCATGAGTGGTTCATGGGCATGGTCTCATAGTTTTCCTTATAAATGGCATTTGCCACAAAGGTAAGGGCAGGCTTAGGTACGATTTCTTTGATAAAAACGACGCCACGTTTCCATTCGCCTTTGTCGTTGTAGCGCACATAAAATCTAAGATTTACCTCTTCGAAGTTGGTGTGAAATGGGATCTTAAAGCCCTTTACTTTGGTGTTTAGAAACATAAATCCTACGAGACTCACATAACAGATGCCATTCCATAAGTCGATCTCTGTCTTATGGGGTAGATACGCTTCGAGTACTTTGGGATCAACGGAGTAGTTGGCCATGGCCAACTTTCTCCACTCTGCTTGTAGGAATGTCTTTGTCATATCAGCTATTTATGTTCTAATATAATATGATTTCATTTTAGAAGGTTATTTATTTGACAATACGATTGCCTTTCTCCCCCGTCCTCGTTGCAAACCATAGCGATAGGCATAATCCATTCAAAAAATAGCCGCTTGAAGTATTTTGATAAAGTCTATTTTGTATTTTTGAGCAAACTAGAAAATGTATGAGATATCTTATTGCAATCTTATTGATGGTACAGTGTGTTCTGGGGCTGGCACAGAAAGTGTTGGTGCCCGGGGAAAGTACTGTAGATAAAAAATGGATTAAAAGTGGGCTACAAGAATTCAGTTATTGCGTCGTTGCCGACGGTAGCCATAGGGAAATTGGTACTTTCAGTATAGAGACTATCATGGGTGAACATACATTTGCTGCTTATACACAATTGTCCCTTTTGAATTCGCCTAATCAGTGGATTGACACGAGCATTTCAGAGGCGGGCACCTTCAAGCCTTTGTATCGTTCCTCTTTCAACCCCAACAAGGCTTCGGTGCTGTATTTTGACAAGGAAGTTACAGGATATTATTTGGATAAAGCCACTGGCAAGAAAACTGTGGTTAAAGAACCTGTCAAGTCATTGTTTTTTGAGAGTTATACCTATCCATATTTGTTATCGGCCTTGCCATTGGACTTAGGTTATGAAGCAGAGCTGGCAGTTTACGATTACGAGCCTTCCAATAAGAGCAATATCCATAAGTCAATCATTAAGGACGTTAAGAGTGCCTTATACAAAAGTAGTCTGACAGGCGACCATCATACTTGGCAAGTGACGGTCTTGGAAACTGCAGTCAATGAAACCTATATTTACCATATCGACAAGGAAACACGTAAACTTTGGAAACTAGAAGTATTCTCAGGTGACCAGAATATACTTTTGATAGACAAGGAAATAGACTATCAGCCCATTAAGAGCAAGTTTGACAAAGACAAAGCCTGTAAATGTCTCACAGAAGGTTCTTCGGTGATTTTGGGGCAAGCTTTTGCAAGGGACAATCAGGCGGGTATCAAAGGAATAGCGATCATGAATGTTAATAAAAAGCAATTTGCGGCACCTGGTACTAAGATAGTCTTGGTTCCCTATACGCCCTATTTTAAGGAATGGATGAAGCTGAATAAAGCCCTCAATAAAAAAGGACGTTCATTGCCATTGCCCAAAGAGGTGTCGGACTGCGTGAAAACCACAACTGTGTATGACGAAGATGGTCATTTTGAGTTTTCTAAATTGTTGCCAGGGGAATACTGGATCTACACGGAGTTTTCCTATGTGCACACATCCACCGCTACAGAGGTGGTAGGATACTCCGATACCTATGTAAATGGCGTATATCAGGGTTCTTCGGCAATCAATAATAGCTATAGTTATGACGCAAATGTCAACGCCATGATTCAAAAGGTTGTAACAATAGAAAAGAATGGCGACAAGGCAGAGGTGAAGCTCAAAAAGACTTTATAATGTAGTTATAGCTCTATTGTTCATGACAGTCAAGCAACTGGTTATTCATTCAACATTGTTGCAAACGAGGACGGTAAGGTGTTTTGAATGTTGAGTTTTAGGCTTTGAGTTGTCTAGCAAAGCTGTAGTTATAAATGTTGTTTTAACCATAGAAGTCGAGTAGACTTCAATTAAACCTAGAAACTATATCTTTGGTTGGATAAGCCCTGAAAGGGCGTCATATACGAGCGATGGGTGTAGCCCATCGACTTAGAGTTATTAATGAATTTCCCGCGACGATTGATGTGCTACTCTCGCTGATTGATGCACTTTCCGCGTCGATTGATGCGCTACTCTCGCTGATTGATGCGCTACCCTCGTTTATTGATGGCGATACAATCGCCATTCTCTACCGCCCTCGTTGCAAGCGAAGGCGACGGGCACGATAACCGTCTTCTGTAAACTGATAACTGTAAACTGTCTACTTAGAACCTTGTCTACGGACCATTTCGTTGATCCAGATAGGAGCAAAGGGTGAGGTACAGCCTTTGGAAACAGGATAGTTTCTGTAAATGCCCAGTTGCTCCCCAATGGCTAGGGCGCGTTCGCGATGCTGTGGGAAGTTGATCCCTATTTGTGCCAGTGTTGTGTTCATGGTCCACTGTACCTCTGGGGCTGCACTTGCCATTTCTGCCGCTATTCGATCCAGAAGGGCGGGTAGGTCAAGGACCTCAGGATTCCTGACCACACAACCGCTGGTTAAGCTCCAGCCAACTCGGGCACACATCACATCATCGGTATGCATCCACTCTTGCCGTAGCAACTCACGATCGGGGTGTTGTTTGATCACGTAGGAATAGAGCCAGTCAATCACCGGGGCAAACTTTTCCGATTTTACCATATTTTGAATATCGTCTTTGGAGATCTTCTTGGTATCGAGGATCAAGATGGCCAAAAAGCGAGCATCTATGTTATTGGTATCCCAAAGTTCCAATGCCAAAGGGTGGTTGATCTTGATCTTTGCGGCCAAGGCTCTGATATCGCCCATTTTAACACCGAACTGATTGTCGCCAGCCCCATATTTAATGTTATGAGCTTTTGTGGTCTTATTGGTTAGTGCTGCCAGTTGCGCAAGTATTTCTTTGACTGTCATATCCTGTGATTGTTCTGAGTTATTTCTGACTTACTAAATTACAAAAATAGAGATAAAACGCAGCAAATGTTTAAGCGAGGGTATTGATACCCCAAGCCGCGGTATGAATACCCTGAGCGAAGGTATCAATACCCAGAGTTGCGGTATGAATACCCCGAGCCTCGGTATCAATACCCTGAGCTAGGCTTTCAATACCCTGAGTGGCGGTATCAATACCCCGAGCGGCGGTATCAATACCCCAAGCGACGGTATCAATACCCTAAGTGGCGGTATGAATACCCCGAGTTGCGGTATCAATACCCTAAACCGCGGTATGAATACCCTAAGTTTAGGGTTCAAACCCATAACCTATGGGTTAAATCCCATTACCCGTGGGTTCAAACCCATTACCCGTGGGTTCAAGCCCAAACCCTGTGGGTTCAAGCCCAAACCCTGTGGGTTCAAGCCCATAACCTATGGGTTAAATCCCATTACCCGTGGGTTCAAGCCCATGACCCGTGGGTTCAAGCCCATGACCCGTGGGTTCAAGCCCATGACCAGTGGGTTCAAACCCATTACCAGTGGGTTCAAACCCATTACCAGTGGGTTCAAACCCATTTACTTTAAATTATAATCCCAAGTATTGCTTACGGCAAGTTCTTTCTACACTTTATGGTCGATCCAGCACATAAAGGTTAAATGCCTTTAAATAAATGACTCCGACCATTGATCCCTCCGATCTCACCTTTCGATCTTTAAGCATGCCGCTCAGGCCTACTTTTAGTAGCTTTGCCCTCTATATTATATTGGGAGTAATTTTAATTCTATTAGAACATGATTTTTCAAAAAACAAATCTCGTAGTTTTTACAATGCTTACGGTTTGTGCACAGTGCTTCGCACAAATAACGAGTAAAATGGTGTATGACCCTATTAATTTAAATGGCAACAATGGTTTTGTGGTCAATGCACAGGAAGCCAAAACTTATCTGGGGCAAGAAGTAGCTTTTGTGGGGGATCTCAATGGTGATGGGCTTGATGATATAGCCTTGGGGGATTATTCGAAAACTATTGATACCATGACTTATGCTGGGATCACCTATGTGATCTTTGGAAGCAAAAAGCCGTTTACAAGTTCTTTTGACCTCAGTTCGCTGGATGGAACCAATGGATTTGTCGTAAAGGGCACCGCAGCACAACAAAGGATCGGTAATTCTGTACAAGGATTGGGGGATATCAATGGCGATGGCCTTGATGATATGATTATTGTGACTGAGAATAGTAAAGAATTGGTGATATATGGTTCTAGAAAGCCTTTTCCTAAAAGTCTTACCATAAACGATATCAATGGAACCAATGGATTTCTTGTTAATCTTAGTGGTTCTGCTAATGAAGCGGCTGGAGTAGGTGATATCAATGGTGATGGTATTTCTGACTTTATTATAGGGGTTTCTTTTTGGGGGGGACAGACATGGGTGATCTTTGGACGTAACTCTGATTTTCCAGCAACTATTGATGGAACCTGGCTGGATGGCAATAAAGGATTCAGGGTGGCCAAATACGAAGCCAATATTCCTGCGTTTTTAATGGGTAGCGCTGGTGATATCAATGGAGATGGCTTGAAAGATTTCATAATTGGTAGCTGGAATAGAGTTGCATGCTCTGGTGGTAGTATCCATTGCCCTACTGGACATTATTCGTATGTGATATTTGGGAAAAATACAGCTTTTAAACCTCTTATTTACCCAGATTCTTTAAAAGGTACTGATGGTTTTGCGATCTCAAACGAGGGCGGCGATTTCTTATCTTTTGTGGGTAATGTGGGCGACATCAATGGCGATGGTATTGATGATCTGTTTTCAGAGAAGAGTATCATATTCGGGAGCAAATCGCCCTTTCCTTCCATATTTCAGAGAAAAACCTTGAACGGTGCCAATGGCTTTACCATTCCTACCACATTGGGTGCATCCCCCCTTGGCGATTTGAATAGCGACGGTATCAATGACTTCTTGATCTCCTACGGAGATTATGTGGTTTATGGCAAAAAAAACGGCTATCCTGATTCATTATTAGTGAGTAACTTGGATGGAACCAATGGTTTCCAGATCAAGGCGTCAGGTATGAACACAAGCAGAAATACAGACGGAAATGGCGATTTTAATGGTGATGGCAAACCAGATTTTATTGTAGGAGATCCTGCAGGTAATAGAGTGTTCGTGTTCTTGGGGAACCCTATGGATCAGTATTTGAAAAGCGAGGATCTTGCTCATGTGGAATCAAGTTCATGTTTCCCAAATCCATTTAACCATGAAACAAGGTTAAGCATACCTGAAAGTGCTAAAGCTGCGAAATTAGAAGTTTACAATACGTTGGGAGTATCGGTCGATGTCTTGGATTTTGAAAAAGAGATTGTTTTTGGGAAAGACCTGGCTCCTGGCATTTATTATGTAAAACTAAACTCTGCAGGCCAATCGGAGATGATAAAAGTTGTTAAGGAATAGTGATCTTTAACAATGATCATAAAAAAGGGGCTACGTAAAAGATAGCCCCTTTTTTATTGTTTTTAAAATAGCAGTACCGTGCTACAACTTTGGATTTTTATCCGCCACCGACTTCTGGAAGGTAACGTTCAGGTCAGACAGTGAATCGATACCGAATTCCTTCAGTGCCGACATCAACTGCTCTCCTTTGATGTTTTTGTCTCTGAGCTCTATCACAAAGTCTTTGAGCGACTGTATGGATGCCAATATTTTGCTGATCTCTTTGGTGATCGGTAATTGCGCCTGCTTGAGATCGTTGTAGGCCTGCTCTCTTGCCGTGTCTGATGATTTGATCAAGGAGAGCTCCTCTTCAAAATCCTTGTGGAGCTTTTCTTTGTACGATTCCAGTGTTTCCGCTATTTCTTCCATTCTGGTGGTCACCATCTCATTAAATGCCTTCTGAGCCTCTTCTATGTCTTCAAAGGTTTTCTTCAGGCGCTCTTCATAGTTGCCAAACTCCTCTACTTTCAGCCAAAGGTCTGCCACACTTTTCACAGGGTAGTCCGCTTCTTCCTGCATGCCAAAGATCTCCTGACGAAGGGCGTTGATCGCCGTAAAGCCTGGCTTGATCACCGCAATAGCGACTACACCCAACATTGCGTAAATCCTAAACTCAGGCGTGATGCCCGGAATGTGGCGACTGATATAATAGACAAATAGCGCATTGAGTACATGTGCTACAATGGCAAAGATCGCCGAACGTTTCTTGATACGTTTGATCCGCGCCAAATCGCTGTCGAGATTTACGCCCTCAGGTTTCTGAGGATGGTTTTGCCTACGCTCTAGTTGTGTCTGAGCGGCGCGTGCTACAAAGTAAGTGCCCCCGACCAATAAACTCATAGTGGAAACATACCACAAGTAAAGGGTAGCTGTAACCCAAACACTCATTTCGTAGGTGGTGCCACCGTACAGGGATATACACCATTTTGATAGAAAAATGAGTGCTACCGAACCGCCAATCCACAAGAGCCATTCGAAAAATGCGGAAGCTAAATATGCCTTTCTGTTATAATATTGCATAAGGAAACTATTAGAATTAAAACAAACAAAGCTAATTCATTTTTTCAATAAAACAGGGGCAGGGATGCCATAATTTCAGGGTTCAGGTATTTGTTTGCAGCTTTTAGATGATATATTTTGCCGATGAGGGTATGTTTTTAGTAGGTAGATTGACCGTTAGATCAGCCAGATATTGATTTGGTAATTCAAATCAGGCCGTAAGATAAATAGTAGTGTTTCTAGCGGTATTGTTTAACAGTTTTTGGAGTTTGTTTAAAGAATGAAAAAAATACTTAATATGATACAGGATTGTTCTGTATGAATAAATAAAAGTTAAGTGGGCTAAAATATCCTTGACTGTCATTCGCTTTTCTGAGTGTGTTAAATATTTGTTTTAAGTAGTTGCTTTTTCCTTGATATTTCTCTTCGTTTGCATGATTGGAGTTTAAATAGATTTCTGCTGATTTATAATTACAAGTAAGTTTTACCACTGCCTCGATTTTTTCATTATCAAATCCAATACTTATTATCAATTTATATACGGTCGCTCCTTGGTCATATTCTAAAAAGAAGTGGCTATTGATTTTATGGATCTCGACCTCTTTAAATTTAACTTTAAGATCTCCGATGATTGCATCTTTGATCCTTTCGTCCCATGCCTCTTTAATCAATTCATTCGCTTTGGCTGTTTCTATGGATTCGAAATGGTGATGCTCTTCTAGAAATTGTTCTAATTGGTCAATGATGATTTGTGTTTTCATTTAGGAATTTGTAAATGTGAAAAGACTTTTCTAGAAGCCGTTTGTGTCCCCACAAACGGTAGCATGTATGCCCATAAAAACATCGGGCTATAGAACACACGCTAGATTGCTTTCAATTTATACATGCTTCTGTGCCAATTTGTTGTATTTGTTGCGGTACTCTATGGGGGTTAGGCCTGTGATTTTCTTGAACGTGCTGCGGAACGCCTTGGTGTCGGTGTAGCCCACGTCAAACATCACTTCGTTGATGTTCTTCCGATTGGTTTCGAAACTGCGTTTGGCAGCCTCTATTTTTACCCTTTGTATGTATTCCAATACTGAGTTGTTCGTTGCTTGTTTGAATCTGCGTTCGAAGCTTCTTCTGCCTACCATGGCTTTGTCGGCCAGTTCATCTACCGTTATTCTCGACTCTACATTCTTTTCAATATATTCTTGGGCTTTTTTAACGGCATCATCGTTGTGGTCTTTTTGTCCTTTAAACATGGCAAATGCCGACTGGCTACTGCGGTCTATGTCTATGGCGAAATACTTGGAGGTGAGAATGGCCGTGTCACGATCGGTATATTTCTCTACCAAGTGCAAGAGCAGGTTCCAGTAGGAATTGGCTCCACCACTGGAATAGATGCCGTTTTCTTCAGTGACAATACTGCCATCTTGTACATCTACCTCTGGGAACATTTCCCTAAACTCGCTGGTAAAACCCCAGTGGGTCGAACACTTTTTACCATTGAGCAAGCCCGTAGAAGCCAACAAGAAAGCCCCTACACAAAGAGAGGCTACCTCTGCGCCTTTGTTATGTTGTGCCACGATCCAGGGAATAAGTTCTTGGTTGGCAGCAATGGCCTGGCTCATGTCGCCAAACAGGGCTGGGATAAATATGAGATCTATATTCTGGGTTTCATGTATTAAGGTGTCTGCATGTACCGAGTAGGAGCCACCATTGAGTTTGGTTTCTGCCTTGGCAGCTACCAATTGCACATTAAATAGCGGCCTTCTTCCAGACAGTGTCATAAACTGATTCACAGCACTGAAACAATACTGAGGGTCGGCAATGGCTTGCATCACAGAGCTCTCAGGTACAAGTATGGCTACATTTTTCATAAAGCAAATATAAAAAACCTTGTCGTATTTCCCCTCTCATTTGTCGTTTTTGCACAGTATAGGTATAGTATACTTCTGCTAACTTTGTAGTATGAAATTTTGAAAAATCCATTAACCATAAAACATTCATCACAATGTCAACAACAGAAAAAGTAAAAATCACCATTGAAGCAAGTGTAAATGCTCCTGTAGAGAAAGTTTGGAAAATGTGGAATGATCCGCAAGATGTTGTCCAGTGGAACACCGCTTCGCCAGACTGGCACACACCTAAAGCAGTAAACGACCTGCGGGTTGGTGGAAAGTTTGAATATCACATGGCCGCAAAAGATGGCAGCTTTGCCTTTGATTTCGGAGGAATATATGATGAGGTAAAGATCAATGAATTGATCGCCTATACGCTGGGCGATGATAGAAAGGTACAAGTGAGGTTTACACCTAAAGAGGGAAAGACCTTAGTGGTTACTGTATTTGAGGCGGAGTCTGAAAACCCAATAGAGATGCAACAAGGTGGCTGGCAGGCTATTTTGGACAACTTTAAGAAATATGCTGAGAGCAAATAATTCCTTTTAAGGGTGTAGCAATAGTTATTGTAGCAGGTTCTGCTGGTTCCTTTGCAATTTTATGATCATTCAAATAGTACATAAACAATTTAAGAACAATGGCGAATCCCATATATCCTTGCCTTTGGTTTGACGGTCAAGCCAAGGAAGCAGCAGACTTTTATTGCTCTATATTTAAGAATTCCAAAATATCATCAGAGAATCCCATGGTGGTAATATTTGAGCTGGACGGAAAGCGTTTTATGGGCCTGAATGGTGGGCCGCATTTCAAATTCAACGAATCAGTATCATTTGTAGTAGACTGTGAAGACCAGCGAGAAATCGATTACTATTGGAATAAACTCCTCGAAGGAGGTGGCAAAGAGTCTCAATGTGGCTGGCTCAAAGATAAGTTTGGCGTTTCTTGGCAGATCGTGCCAACGATTTTGGGTAAACTTATGAGTGATCCAGAGAAGTCTGGTAGAGTAATGCAGGCATTTATGCAAATGAAAAAGTTTGATATAGAAAAACTGCTCAATGCTTAAATAAAAGGATGCGGATTAATTCCTATTTGACATTTAACGGTAACTGCCGTGAAGCAATGAATTTTTACCAAAAATGTTTGGGAGGACAGCTTACCTTCCAGACATTAGGTGAATCGCCACATACCGAACTCTTACCTGAGGCTATGAAGGATTCGGTTGTCCAGGCTACGCTTGTGCATGACGAACTGGTGATCGTGGCTACTGACCTTGTTGCTGAGAGTGGCTTAAGGAGTGGTAATTCCGTAGCTCTCATGTTACATTGCAATACAGCCGAAGAGCTGAGGGCTTGCTATGATAAACTTTCCCATAATGGACAACAGACGCATCCATTATCGCTTACTATTTGGGGAGCTCTGTTTGGCGATCTCACTGATCGTTTCGGGATACAATGGGTACTACAGTGCCCTGCTGGTGTTTGAATATGCTTGGAGTTATGTAAGGAATTCAAAAAGGTTTGAGTATACTAGCTATGTGAGGAAATTTCAGCTGGCCATTTTTAGAAAACGAGCCAGCCGAAATGAGTTCTATTCTTTTTTGAAGATCAATGCGTAAATTGAATATGTGCATACGATGTTGAAAGAAAACAAACAAAATCCAAAAATGGCATTAATAATTAAGCCTGTAATCCCTAGTTTTGAGAGAAGGATAGAGAAGGGGAAAGACAAAATAAATAACAGTATATATGAAACAGGGTATTTCCAATATTTGATAAAAGTAATTCTTGCGCTGGTTACAATGCTTTCCCAAGGACCAGTATTTTGGAACAATAGTAATTGGTAGTTTAATAATAACAGAGATCCACAGAAAAGCATAAATATATAATAAATCATAACGCCTGCTAAACTAGCTCCTAAACTTGAGAAAAGAGTAGCGTAAAATTCCATCAAATCGTTGCCTGGTCTATAGCCCAATTTGGCAATATTCATGAAAATGCTCCCAAAAAGCACAAAGAATGGAGATAGTAATAATATAACTAGTCCTATTAAGATCAAAGTATTGAGAACGATCGTACCTGACTTGCTTCTAAAACCATCAAAGAAATTGCCAAAACTATAACCCTCACCACGGTAAATCAAATCTGATACTATGAAGAATCCTACAAAAAGTACTGGGCCTAAGAAAAAGATATAAGTTAAGCCTCCCAAAATAGGAATTAGTATTGTCACAAGAGAGATCAATGCGAATACAATAGTGTAGCCGATATACAAGCCCCAACCTTTGGAATAGATCTCCCAAGCAGTTTTAAGGGCCTCTCTCATCGATAAGTTATGGCCATTGGCCAAGACCTCCTTGATGCTTCTTGTGCTGCCCTCAGGCGAGCCTAATTCTTGATAATCTAAAGTTTCTTGCATGTGATAAAGTTTATAGTTCTAATTGTAAATATAGATTATTTTTCAAATAAATCCCTTTTGGGGCCTTGTAATCTTGTTTTGCAATGATTTTGGAGACTTCAGTTGTGATTCCTCGGATGTAAACGAATGTTATAACACAATTACCCTGGTTTTATTATAATAACAGTAAATAGCACTAGGGTAAACAGAATCTCATTTAAGTAGTAACGTTCTTGCTCGTAATCATCTTTTATGAATATTTGTATTTTAAAAATTCAAGCCCTTAGGTCTAAGGGGTCTTTTCGGATGATTTTTTTGGTTTCAGAATAGGTAATTGGTGAAGCGACTATGTCTCATTCATGTATTTGTTGTACTGCTCGTTTTTTAGTTCATAGGTCCTTGTTAAGTATAAATAAATAAATTAGATTTAGCGCTCGCTTTGCATTTTAAGAAGCATTAAATTTAAAATTAACCCTTTTATGATTAAACATTACATGGAAAAAAACAGCACAAAGTGGCTCCTGTTGACTTTATCTCTAGTTATAGGCCATTTCGTTAATTCTCAAACCTTTACAAACGGCGTGGTTGCCACAGGCTATGGTAGTTCAAATATGTTTTGTGGTACGGATATAGGACCCGATGGTAAATTTTATGCAATATGGAAGTATGGAAGTTTTATCAACTCAGCAAATCCCCAAACTCCATATTTTCAGGTTAAAAGATGGGATGCCGGAACCTGGACAACCATAGGAGGTTTTAAGTCAACAGATATCCCAAATCAACTTTCTTCTTCCACATACACAATGTTTGGTGATAGAGTAGGATTTGAAATTGATGCGAGCGGCACATATCATGTCGCGATTCAAAACTACATTACTGGAGATGGAGGTGTAACTATAGAGCACGCAGTAACTTATTGCAAAAGTACGAACGGTACCAGCTGGGCATTTACGGTTTTGCAAGACAATAATGCTGTGGTAAATCTTTCGTATTCAGACGTGCAATTGGAACTTGATAATAATGATAGGCCCCATGTTACATTTAAAATTAACGACGCAAGTAGCTCAACAATTTCAGATAGAAGACATCATATTCGTCATTTTGCCTTCAACGGTACTTCATGGGTTGGTGAAACCGCACTTACTTCATATGGTGTGACAAAAATGAATGAAATTACCTCTTATGCCTATACAATAGATAAGAATGGAAAGTCGCACATCGCGGCTTCCTTAGAAAGTAACGACAGTGGTACAGACGGAAGTTTGGTGTATCTTAACAATGTCTCAGGTAGCTGGACAAGCCCTACCTTTATTATCACTGGTGCAACAGGGGCTGCAGCTTCAGTTTCACAAGATATTGTAGTAGATGCAAATGATAAAGTACATATTGTCAGTAGAAGCTTAGCTTATGCTATCAGCTATTCGACAAATAAAACAAATAGTTTTGTGGTAAAAAGCCTGGGTATTTCAGGTACCTTCGATATACAGTCTCTCGCAATTAATGCTTCTGGTGAACTTTTTAGTTTTTATAATCAAAATACGGGCACTAATACAGGGGTTGTTCAGTATGCATTTATGAATACCTCTGGTGTTTGGAATATGGGTAATGTGATGACTGGAAACTCAAGGACGGGTCAATACACCTCTGTAGAATTTTCAGATTCACATGAGGCAATGATGCTTTTTGATCATTTTACAGGTACGGGTTCACCATCTTATGGGCCACCAGATAACCCGAGACAGTTGCAATATGCAACAGCTAAATTTACACCACCTGCTACTACTGCATCAGTGACAACGGCCGCCATTTCGATTTTTGGCCAAACTACAGCCACTTTGGGTGGCAACGTCACTTCTGATGGTGGCGCTAGTGTAACGGAGAGAGGTATAGTTTATGCCACAACAGCAAGCCCGACCACAGCCAATTCGAAAGTTCAGATAGGTACAGGTACGGGTATATTTTCACAATCAGTAACAGGACTTACCGCTGGTACCAAGTACTATGTGAGAGCGTATGCTATAAATAGCGAAGGAACAGCCTATGGTACCGATGAAACTTTTACCACACTAAATACCCCTATACTTGCAGTAAGCGGTACCTTATTGCCTTTTTCGACTTGTTCAGGAACTATTTCTGCATCACAAAGTTTTACCGTAGGCGGATCTTACCTTAC
>CAMFLX010000102.1 GCA_945957555.1 uncultured Cytophagales bacterium | reverse complement strand
ACGGTAATCAGTTTGAAAACAGCCTAAGCTTATAAAATGATCACAAGACTAGACCTAATTGAAAAAGTAAAGCTTTCACTAATCAATCATAATATCTATGAAATACATTTAGAGGATGGTACATCAACCCTCAAAACTATGGTATTAACCCAGAAGCTGCGGGTTTAAACTGATGAATCAATGGCGCAACCTCTTACAATTTGGAATGGATGTCATAGCTTAGAGATTAACATTACACTTTTAACAACTTCTGTTGCCATATTTTTTGCCATCGACGAGGCTGATCATATATACCCTTAGAGATATTGGAGAGATTTATGCTTTGCTTATCACCATGTTGGACATACTGCAATCACCACATTAAGAAACAAATAGAACCACTTAAAATATCCAAATCTGACTGTATTTGTTCATGATCTTTTCTTGGATTAGGATACAATATCAAACAAGGATGCACTCATTTTGAAAGTAAATTTATCCACCTAGGATATTGCTACTTACCCCTTGTAACTTGAGACTGATTTATGAGTGAAAAACAATTTTATATATACTTACCAGAAGTAACATTGCAAAGTTTATATGGTCTTTTTATATTCGTAAACTATAACACTTTGAAGATATTTATGGATCAACATGATGAGAAATCAATTCTACCACGACTCACCGTAATAGATGCCCTTAGGGGTTTTGCATTGTTTGGCTTGTTTTCGGTACACATGCAGGAACATTTCAATTTATTTGTATTTTCCCCAGCAAAGCAAGCTTGGTTACAGTACTTGGATACAGTGATACCCTTGATTGTTTATTTCTGTTTTGGAGGGAAAGCTTATGCAATATTTGCCTTCCTTTTTGGCTTAAGTTTTTTTATCCAAATGGATCGACAGGCTCGAAAAGGAATTGATTTTTCCCCTCGTTTTGTATGGAGATTAACAGTACTTTTTCTAATCGGTTTCCTACATGGTTTGGTTTATTCAGGAGATATCCTCTCCTTTTTCGCTGTGACTGGACTCATTTTGGTATTCTTATACAAGCTTCGCTCTAAAATCTTATGGATATTGGCTATTTTGCTACTCTTACAAATACCAATAGCCATTCAAGTATCATATATGTTTTATGATCCAAGTTATAGACCTGACAAATGGTTGAAAACAATGATGGAGCTTTACGAAGGTACTACTCCTGTGTATACCAAAGGGTCGGCAATAGATGTACTGACTTACAATTGGTACAAAGGAAAACTTGCCAGCTGGCTATATATGTTCTTATATGGAAGACTGTACCAAACTTTGGGACTTTTTATTTTGGGGATCTTACTAGGACGCAGCGGTATCTTGGAGCGATTGGCCGACTATAAAAGACAAATACTATGGATCTTGGGCCTTGCGCTGGCGTTCTTTTTACCTTTACACTTAATAAATGTTTTTAAGGTATCGAGTATAGCTGACCCACTCTTGAAAGAATACCTAAGTATTTTAATCAGCTCTTATGCTAACCTATGTTTTGCAGTCGCACTTTGTGCCTCTTTTGTATTGCTTTATTACCATACTAGTCTACGAAAACACCTCGACAAGCTTTCGGCTGTGGGTCGCATGAGCCTTAGTAATTACGTATGGCAATCGGTTCTCATGGTACCTATACTTTTCGGGTTCGGATTGGGCCTCTATGACAACTTAGGCGCTACCCATAGTTTTGTATTGGGTTTATCTGTGTTTGCAGCACAAGTCATCTGCAGCAATTGGTGGATGCGACACTTCCACTATGGACCACTCGAATGGCTTTGGCGCTCTGCCACCTTTCTATCTAGAAGGGTTCCCTTTAAAAGATCTTAATATTAACCTCCATCAATTTATTTTGCGATTTAAATAAAAAAAAGAAGCTCCCTATGTCAGCCTTATCACGGGCTTTCATAGGGAGCTTTATGTATACCTTATTTTACTGCTTACAGCATAATCAAAGCCTCACCTTCTGTACAAATCTTACCACTGGCTTTATCATATATATTGGTCTGTACAGTAGCTCTCTTTTTATCATCTATGGCTTTCACGACAAATACACCTTCGTATTCTACCTCTGGATACATGGGTCTCTTAAATTCTAGATTTTGTTTCAGATATACACTTCCTGGTCCAGGAAACTTCATACCCATCACATATGAAATGATGCTCGCACCAAACATTCCATGGATGATACGCTTCCCAAACCTTGTTTTTGAGGCAAATTCCTCATCCAAATGTATGGGATTGTGATCACCAGAAACTTCTGCAAATGCCTCGACCTGCTTTTGCGTAATGGTGAAAGTGTGTCGATGCTCTGAACCTACTTCAAAATTTGTACTCATATTTCTAATCTTTAACTGTATATGACTTCCAATTTAAATCCCGAAACAATAATTCAATCCACCACGGCTCTTTAAGAAAGAAAAACTATAGTAGAGTGTTACAGATTTACAAAAACCTTATTTCAAGATCTTTATTAATGTTTTTGCAATGTTAAACAACACCACCATGAGAATCAATATAAGAACCCACTTTTTGGTGTTCATTGCTCCTTGAACTTCTATTTATTGCCCTGATTAACTTTAATTTCATTTGCAATATACCAAAAACTTAGAGCCCCCGTAGCCAATAATGACACTATTGCTCCCAAAACAAAAGGAAGGCCGTACATTTGGTCTTGACTGCCAGAACTCAATAAATTCATGACACAGGTAAGGCCCAACAGAAATAAAAGGATAGAAAGTACCATGACGAATCCTCTGTGTTGATTTAGAGCATCCTTTTGAGTTAATAACATAAACAGCAAAATAGTTGTTGATACCCCACAGCCTGTTATCGCAAATATCTTAAGAGATGAGGGTATTAAATACCCTAAAAACAACGCGTTAACACCGTTTAAAACTAATACTACAGTTTTCATTAATGTAATTTATAATTATATGTTGATTGCAATCGTGCCTCTATACCTTAATAGAGGAACTCAAAAATAAAAAAATGAAGGGCTCGTCTTACCAAGCCCTTCGCTGGTCTTAAAACAATTTCATTTGATCATTGTCCTTATTTTTATCGAACAAATCAATCGTATCCCCCGCCTTCAGGTCATCAGATGATTTTTCTATGTCCTCAGATTCTGTTTTTGCAATTAATTTAATTTTTTTCACCTCGTGTTGGCTGAGTCGATTACCCATAGCTTTCCACCCTTTGACATCCACAATCACATCTAAGTCTACTGTAAGTGTATCTTTTTCTTTCTTCACCCCCTTGAGCACTTCCACTTCTACCTGTGGACTTTCAGAGGTTGAGACAAGAATCAATTCCGAATTTCGAGATTCACTAATAAACAATGTTTTCTTTCCTACTGCAGTATACTCAACCCGGAATCTTTTTACGAAATAGTTTTTATTGCCCGCATCGTAATGGATCGCTGAAATAACTCTATCCTGCTTAAATTTCTCCAACAACAATATCTCAGCAGGCTCATACCTATTTGTAAGCTCAAAACTGGTAAGTTCTAGTTCTCCAGTTTTATAGATTACCAAAATCTTGTCATCAGAATGGAAACTTCCCAACTTCGTACCTCTTTGGTCAGTATTGAGTCTACCCACAATTTCATCGTACCAAATGTCTACACCCCCTAAAGTAGAGCGTCCCTTTTCTTTCAAGACAATCTTTTTGACGGGATATTTGGTCAATGTGTTTCCTTGCGAGTTTCGACCCTTGATCTCAATATCAGCAAAATTGTAGTCAAATACCTTTATTTTAGCCGTGCACGAAGGTGTTAACGTAATATTTACAATCTCTGCCTCTCCATTAGGATTCGCCGAGAAATGTAATACCTTACTCCCCTTATTGCCCATAGTCAAATCATAGTCTCTATCACGAGTTACGGATGTCACCTGAAACCTTTTCACCATGCTCTTACCTGATTTACCATCGAGATAGATCATATTATACACCATACGCTCATCATTCTTCTTGAAAATAGCCACATGGATGATATCCTTTCCGACAAAAACCTTTTCAGAGATTTTTACTACCTTACAGCTTCCCGCATTGGTAAATACGATCACATCATCAATATCAGAGCATTCCTGAACAAACTCGTCTTTTTTGAGACCATAACCCACAAAACCATCCTTACGGTTTACATAGAGCTTCTCGTTGTTTGCAGCCACAGCCGTAACGTTGATCTGGTCAAACTTCCTGATCTCTGTTTTGCGCTCACGACCTTTGCCATACTTATGAAGTAAGTTACTAAAGTACTTAATCGCATATGCTACTAAGTGAGCCAAATCATGATTTACCTGCTTCAACTCATCATCCCACCCCTTCATCTTCTCATCGGCCTTGGCAGCATCGAATCGGGTGATGCGAATCATCGGAATCTGAGTGAGCTTCTCATAATCTTCATCTGTAATCTCCCTATAAAACTGAGACTTATATGGGTCGAATCTTTTACTTAAATATTCAAAGAGTGTAGGCTTATCTGAATAATGTTTGAAGTCGATATACATTTCTTCTCTAATGAAGATCTTCTCCAAAGAAGAGAAGAAGATTTTCTCCATCAACTCTGCTTTCCTAAGCTCCAGTTCCTTGCGCAACAACTCCTTGGTGTTATCGGTAGATAGCTTAAGAATATCGCTCACACCCAGAAAGTGTGGCTTGTCTTCAATAACCACACAAGCATTAGGAGAAATAGACATCTCACAATCCGTAAAGGCATATAAGGCATCAATGGTAATGTCTGGAGAAGTACCTGGCTGAAGCTGAATCTCTACTTCTACCTCCTTCGCAGTGTTGTCTATTACTTTTTTGATTTTGATTTTGCCCTTCTCACTAGCTTTGATGATACTGTCTATCAATGCACCAGTGGTGGTACCAAAAGGTATTTCTGTAATTAAAAGTGTCTTAGAGTCCTTTTCTTTGATCCGTGCACGCACGCGAACCCTCCCTGCCCCTCTTTGCCCATCCATATAGTTGGACACATCCACCAAACCACCTGTTAGGAAATCGGGATAGAGTTCAAAAGGTTTGTTTTCTAAGTGTAATATGGAAGCTTCTATGAGTTCACAAAAATTGTGAGGCATGATCTTGGTAGACAAACCTACCGCAATACCTTCCACGCCTTGAGCGAGTAACAACGGAAACTTTACTGGTAGAGTAACAGGCTCTCTTTTACGTCCATCGTAAGATGTCTGCCAAACGGTAGTGTCCTCGTTAAAAACAATATCCAAAGCCAACTTAGAAAGCCTTGCTTCAATATACCTAGGTGCTGCCGCCCCATCGCCAGTACGTACATCCCCCCAGTTTCCCTGGGTATCGATCAACAACTCTTTCTGTCCAATACCTACGATTGCATCATTAATAGATTGGTCACCATGAGGGTGATACTGCATCGTAGAACCTACGATATTTGCCACTTTGTTGAAGCGACCATCATCCATCTCCTTCATAGCATGAAGGATACGCCGCTGTACTGGCTTAAGACCGTCCTCAATATAAGGAACGGCTCTTTCTAAGATAACGTAAGAAGCATAGTCCAAAAACCAGTTTTTATACAAACCAGAAACTGGTATTACACTATGGCGATGATGTTCGTTGTTGGTTTCGGACAAGCCCTTAGACTCTTCACTCATGATTTTTGAAAAATGACAATCACAAATATAGATATTTTTGAGTGTTGAATTACATATTTTGGATTGATAATGTTGCGATCCATTTTTACAAACCTAATTTTAGGCCCAATTTTCCGAATAACTACTACAGCTAGATACGCTTTTGACAAGCTACTTTTTAGCAATATATTTTTGTTTCACTACCTTATTTTGTGCTAACTCTCTATTGGATAGCAACACTTTACAGGTTTCAAGATCATTAATTAATAGTGCATCCTTCTCCACAAATTTTAACATTTGAGTGATGATGTCCATAAGTTCATCTTTGATATAATAAAAGACCCATTGATCTCTTTTCTCTAAACTTACGATACCTGAATTTTTAAGAAAAATAAGATGCCTTGATGTTTTGGCCTGGGAAAAATCAAGAATCAGCTCAAGATCGGAAGTAGTAGCCTTGCCAAAGGTGAAAAGAATATTTACAATACGTACTCTGCTCGATTCACTAAAAGCCTTGTGCACCTGAACACCATAGTTCAAAGAAAAGTTTTTGAGCCTCATGATAAACTATTATTAATTTTTTTGCGTTAATTTGTGTATGCTACGCACTATAATTTCACCAAAGTTAGCCATTTTTTTTGTTTTACTTTTCTCAAATGTTTTTGTTTGGGCACAAGGTAATATAGAGCCAATTCAGTTTTCTGGAGTAGTTTTCACGGGAGATAGCAACATGACGGTACCTTATACAACTTTGTATATTCCAAAAACAGGGAGAGGGGTGGTCAGCAATCAATATGGCATCTTTTCTATGCCAGTACTACCTAAAGACAGTGTCGTAATCATCGCCACAGGTTTCAAGAAAACACATTACATCGTACCGTTCGCCAACGAACGTAAAAGTATCTCGGTAATGATCGAATTAAAACAGGATACTTTGGAACTGCCAACGGTGGAAGTATTCCCTTATCAAACTGAAGAAATATTCAAACAGGCTTTTCTAGCGCTGCAATTACCCGAAAACCAACACGCAGGCCTAGAGCAAACAATGAACGACAGAATCATAGCCATGATGGCTTCTGAAGCACCAGCTGATGGACAGATGAATCATAGTTGGTACGCCAGACAATATGCCATAACTCAGGAGCGTAAATATCAAAGCCCAATGGCCTACAATCCTCTTTTCAATCCTTTCGCTTGGGCTCAATTCATAAATTCTTTAAGAAAAGGTGCCTACAAAAAGAAAGAATACGACGAAAAAGGGAAGAAAAAGACTACCAGCAAGTAATGACAAAAGCCAATATCCCTGAACTGGGCAAAAAAAGAATCGTAATCATTGGTGGAGGGTTTGCAGGTATTTCTATAGCGAAATTACTCGTAAAGTTAGATTATCAAATTGTCTTATTAGACAAAAACAACTATCACCAATTTCAGCCACTTTTATATCAAGTTGCTACAGGAGGTCTAGAACCTGGGGCCATAGCCTACCCGATTCGTAAGATCTTTTCAAACAAGACCAACATATTTATCCGTTGGACTGAAGTATTCAAAATAAATCCAGAAAATAACACTTTAGACACTTCTATTGGTCGAGTATGGTACGACCATTTGGTGCTTGCCACAGGTGCATCTACCAATTTTTTTGGCAATACAGAACTGGAAGATAATTGTGTTGGGATGAAATCTGTGCCCGAAGCACTCGACATCAGAAGCATTTTGTTACAAAACCTGGAAAACGCAGTTCTTTGCGAAAATGAAGCCGAAAGAGACGCCTTACTCAATGTAGTCATTGTGGGCGCAGGTCCTACAGGAGTAGAGGTCGCTGGAGCGCTTTCAGAAATGAAAAAATATGTCTTGCCCAAGGATTTCCCTGAGCTGGATTTCAACTTGATGGACATCTATGTGATCGAATCCAACGAAAGAGTATTGGCCGCACTGTCACCAGAGTCTTCTGAAAAAGCAAAGAAGTATTTGCAAGACATGGGGGTTCACGTGAGAAACGGACTTAGAGTCTCCGCCTTTGATGGACATACAGTAACCATCAACAATGGGGAAACAATTTCCAGCAAAACAGTGATTTGGGCTGCCGGTATCAAAGGAAATGCACTGGTGGGGCTTCATCCTGATGCGATTACCAAATCAGGAAGATATGTCTGCGATGAATTTAACGCAGTAAAAGGCTATGAAAACATATACGCTATCGGTGATGTGGCCATGATCGCTACACCAGAAACACCCAACGGACACCCCCAGCTGGCAACGGTAGCCATGCAACAAGGGGCACATTTGGCTCACAACTTTAAAAACCTTTTGCAAGGTAAGGCTCCAGAGAAGTTTATCTATCATAATAAGGGCACCATGGCCACGGTGGGTAGAAACAAAGCAGTAGTAGAGCTCCCATTTTATAAATTTGGCGGCTATTTGGCATGGTTGTTCTGGATGTTTATCCACCTCATGTCCATTGTTGGATTCAGAAATAGGCTATCAGTATTTGTCAATTGGTGCTACAATTACTTCAGATACGAAAAAGCATTAAGATTGATTATTAGGCCCTATAGAAGAAATACTAGATCCTGAACTTAATAAATACAAAGCATAGATTCAAAACCTTTGAGTACATCAAGTAAAAAGGGATTGCGATTAAAAAGCGCAATCCCTTTTTTGTTAAAATACTATACTAGTTGTTATTTCTTAAAGCCCAGCACCGAAGCACCACATTTGTTCTTTGCGTTCTTAAACGAGAACATCACATAATAGATACCCGTAGCAGAACAAGAATAACCTATACCCTGAAAGTACTTTTTGCCCTTTTTATCGTAGTTGTTACAAAGCTCTTTCCTATTATTATCATATATGGAAACCAAGATATCGGTGGTCTCTAACTCATGCGCCAATGTCAGAACATATTGGGTATTGTTGCTAAACACATACGAATATTCAATCTCTGCTTCTTTACTGGCATCCAGTTTATAGGTTTTCAAATATGTATATCCTGCTAGTTTCTGTGCTGCATTCTTCGAAAACTCTTCCAAGTTGCATTCAGAGCTCATAATAAAGCTATTCAGCATAAAACACGAAATAAATAATCTTTTGAGTGTCATAATTTAGTTTTTAAAGCGTTTATTTAACAAGTCTATTTCTTAAATCAATTACTAAAGTTCTTATTTGATTAATCTCATCATCTGTTACCATTACTGTTAACACTTTTTTATCTTGATACATCGGGATACCATCTTCTTCGATCACTTTAGATTCTCTCGTATGCTCTTTTACTTGAATTTTATTAAATATGTTTTGTAGCTTCATCAAATCCTTATTGATCAATTCCACATCCGGGTTGGATTTGTAGGCATTCATGAGTGAAATCAAACTGGACAAAGAAACCTTTTGGTCACCGATCTTTTCTCGGAGCGATTTATGATCACTTTTTTGATGTACTTCGCATGCCAAATACATGCCTTCAATCCAACCACCTGCTATGATGAGCGCCCCAAGGTCACCTCGTTGTGATTTAGCGAGGTAATCATTGATCTCCTCGAAATTTTGAGTACTGATATGCATCAAGCTATCGAGGTTCTGCTCATTGGTAGCAAGTTTCTGCAAAAGTTCAAAGTTAAAGAAGTGTGACACATTAAGATCTTGAGACAAGGAACTTACCGTTTCAAGGTAGTTCATCGCGTCTTGCGATGAATTGTACATATTTACGTAGCCAAGGTCCGTTGCGTATATTCCAAAATTAATGGCCTTTTGAGAATTGGTCGTATAGTTCTCCATGTGAGTAATGGGATTAAGAATACCCGAATTGTAGGATAATCCCGTTTTCTTGATGATCGCAGATATTTCCAATGGTGACGGCATCTGCTCTATCACTTGCATGGCTATTTCCGAAGAAACATCTACTTCTGTTTCTATGGGATTGGCCTCCACAATTTGGTTAAAATCCTCATTATTACTGCTTTTTTGACAAGAAAACAGTGTTCCGAGTAATATGGGTACGATATATTTGTAATGCCGCTGTTTCATCTGAACTTTACTTTAGGGTATACTACGGATTTAATGATATTTGAGTATAAAAAAATGAAAGAAATTATGTTAATCGTCCAAACCGCAAGCATATTTGCCCAATAAGTATCTGTCTTAAAACCCAATACGTTTTTCTCAGGGCAAAAGAAATGCGTACGGTATTCATACCATTTAGTATTGGCGCTATAAGACTTGTATATGGGATCCACTTTTTGTATCAATCTATTATCGTATTCTTGGATCTTGAACAAAGAGTTTTTGTTTCTGGCCAAATTGCTAATCCCATAGTTGAAATAGGCCTTTCTTGTCTCTGTAAATTTAATCTTATGCTCTGGAGTCTTCAAATAGTTCACAACCATATTATCCTGTGTCCTATTGTACATCCGGTACTGTCTGTTATAAAACTCTTTCATGTAAGAGATCTCTCTAATGAGCAATAAAATCTCCTCATAATTGCCTTTCTTCAAGAGTTTAAAGTCATCAGAATCGTATCTGTAGATCGGCTCATTGAGCAATTCTGTTTGTATCAAATTGACGATTTGGTCAACCCTATGCTGATAGCCCTCTGGCTTTTCTATAATAATGAGCTTAAGTTCATTGGCCCTTTTCAGTAGATGTTCTGTCCAATAGGCGTACTTATAGTAAGCAGTACTTTGTTTTCTATCTAGCTCAAAAAAAGGCATCTGGAACTTGTTATTTTTATATTGATGGACCACCAGAGCCTCATAAGTCCAGCGCGCCACCATAAAATCAGCAAGAACAGGTACTTTTTCCTTAGAGGAAATGAATTTATTGAGCTTGTCGTAGTGAAAAACAGCACCGCTAAGGATCATTTGAGGAATCAGCAACAACGGTATTGCTATATATACCGCAATGGTGGAGCGAAAGGCAGAGGAGATTATGAGCCCTAAAATATTGGCAAAACAAGAGGTAGAGAACAGTGCAAACCCATAATAAGCATTCATGCCTTTGAGCTCCACTATACGATTGGCAATCAAGACAAACAAAAGACTTTGGATGGCCGAAAGTACAAATAGAACACAAAGTTTGGCACTCAGGTAACTAAACCTACTCAAGTGAAGGAACTTCTCTCTTTTAAGCAGTTTCTGATCTTTAACGATTTCTCCAGCACTTACCGTCATACCCATAAATAAGGACACGATGATACTGATAAAAATGTATGCAGGGATGTTTTCGTTTTGACTGAAATGATAGGTGCCTGAAAAATCCTCTGTATAACGAACAATAAACGAAAGTATGAGAGCCAGTAAAGGAGCCACTAGTAAATTAATAGTCAAGTACTGCCTATTGCCCAATTTGCTGAGAATATCTCTTTTCAAAAATACCCTGAATTGGGCATCCCTAGTTGGTGTATTTAAACTATGGTTGATATGATTATGCAATACAGGTGCATTGTCCTTTTTTTGTTTTTGGAAAAGGTTTTTCCAAAAAATAGGATCTAATTTTCTTGTTCCGGTGTAATTTCCATATTCATCCACAAACTCTTCTTCTACTATATTAAATATTAACTCAGGGTTGGTGTATTCACTGGGCAAGGATTCAGAAGAAAGTTGATGCTTGATATTTCTAGAGTTGGACTTGAAGTATTGAATGGCTTCCAAGGGCTTGCCATAATAAATTTGATAGCCTCCTTTATCCATAATGACCACACTATCAAACATCTTATAGATATCAGTTGAAGGTTGGTGGATTACAGTGATGATCAACTTTCCCCTATAGGTTAGTTGCTTCAAAAAATCCATCACGTTTTCCGAATCTTTAGATGATAGCCCCGATGTGGGCTCGTCAAGCAATAATATGGCAGGTTCTCTAATCAGTTCTAAAGCGATATTCAATCTTTTGCGTTGTCCTCCACTGATCTTTTTATTGAGACTATCACCGACCTTCAGGTCTTTGATATGATAAATACCAAGGTCACGGAGTGTCTTGTGTACCTTCGCCTTGATTTTTTCATCACTAAGATCTTTAAAGCAAAGCTGCGCATTAAAATATAGGTTTTGGTATACAGTAAGTTCGGCAATGAGTATGTCTTCTTGTGCTACATACCCTATGAATCCTTTGAGATAAGTGGCGCCTTCTTTAGAGTTGATGTCAAAATCATTGATCTTGACCGAACCAGAACTAGGCTTGTTGATCCCGCTCAGCACATTCAAGAGCGATGTCTTACCTGAACCACTACTACCCATAATCGCCACCAAACGTCCAGACTCTTCAAAGATGTTTACACCTTCTAAGCCTACAGAACCGCCTTCAAACTTATAACAGAGATCTGAAGCATTGAAAGTGAATTTCTCCTTGATAGTAATCTGTGTAAACAGAGCGGATATATCACTAAAATGTACACTAAAACCAGAATTCGTTTTGATATTGTTACCTAAATAGAAAACATAAATAAGATTGTTTTTGACTACGTTGAAGTTGAGCAAAACTTCGTTTTCTTTGCCCATAAACTTCACCAAAAACATATCAGCGTTTTCATTTCTCAAAAAACAAATATCGGTTTGATTTAAGAATTGGCTCTTTTCGGTTTTGATACACGCAAAGTCAGTGGTTTTATTTGTGTACACCACCAAATCACCATGATCAAAGAGACTATTGAGGTTCGTAGCATATACAAAATTCTCTAAATAGATGAATTCCTCTTCGTTGATATTCAGTTTGGCCGCGATACTGGCGGTGATTTCCCTTTTGTAACCCCTATAGTCTTCGTTAAATACCGAAATTTCCAAAAGCCTGATCATGGCAATGAATTTCTGTTTACGATCCAAGTGTTGATTGATTCTCGTACAGATCTCAGTGATGACTTCTTCGGAAACAGGTTGCCTATTGGTATAGTGAAAATATTTTATGAACAGTCTACGGTATTTTTTAGCGTATTCTTTACCCAAGTAATCCTCCATGAAAGAATTGATATACATGATCTCACGCTCATCAAGCTTGCCATCGGCATTGCTTATGATCGCAAACAAACTCAAAAGAGACCTTAACAATTCTTCACTCATCGCTATACACTAATAAAACCGTGGAATTGAGGATTTATATTTAAAATATTATTAAGTTTGGGCTTGGGTATTATTACGATTAAACATATTTATGGTTAAAGTTCTTGAAAATATTTCATTAAAACCATATAATACATTTGGGATAGATCAGTCTACCAAATACTTTACAGAAGTTCATTCAGAACAAGAACTCCTTGAACTGCTCCAAAATCAGCAATGGAAAACAGTACCAAAACTCATTCTGGGTGGGGGAAGCAACATGTTGTTATGCAACGATTTTGAAGGTATGGTAATCAAGATTGCCCTTAAAGGTCTCCAAGCCACGATTTCAGGATCAGAAGTTTTAGTAAAAGCCAGTGCTGGTGAAGTATGGCACGATTTTGTGCTCCATTGCGTTCGAAACGGCTGGTCGGGTATAGAAAACCTATCACTCATTCCTGGCTGTGTAGGCGCTGCACCTATACAGAACATTGGCGCTTATGGCGTGGAGGTGAAAGACGTAATCACAGAAGTGAGGGCTTTGAACATAAAGACCTTATCTGTCAAATCATTTAGTAATGCCGACTGTATGTTCGGCTACAGAGAAAGTGTATTTAAGAGCACTTATAAAGATCAGTTTATCGTACTTTCGGTAACGTTCAAGCTCAGTACAGAGGTCAAAATCAACAGTAGCTATGGCGCCATTGGAGATGTACTCAAAGCCAAAAACATTTCATCTCCGAGCATCAAAGACATCAGCGATGCTGTCATAGAGATCAGATCAAGCAAACTGCCCGACCCTAAAGAGATTGGAAATGCAGGCAGTTTTTTCAAAAACCCCGAAATTGATACCCATCTTTATGAAAAGATCAAAACTTCCTATCCAGAAATACCCTCCTACCCTACAGGTACCAATCTGGTTAAAATCCCAGCTGGATGGCTTATAGAAAAAGCAGGATGGAAAGGCAAGACCTTAGGGAGTTACGGAGTTCATAAGAACCAAGCACTTGTTTTGGTGAACTACGGTGGTGCCAAAGGCAAAGAGATCAAACAACTGGCTTCAGACATCCAAGCTGATGTATTCGCCAAGTTCGGAGTGGTTTTGCACAACGAGGTTAATTATATAGAGTCACAAAGCATTTAGATCGTATTCATGGAAACGTCGCATATAGCTATCATATTAGTCACATATTTTTTGATTTTAATTGGGGTCTCCTACTTCACCAGTAAAAACGCCAATACGGACGATTTTTTTACAGCTAAGCGACAGTCACCTTGGTATCTCGTGGCCTTCGGTATGATCGGCACGTCCATTTCTGGTGTTACCTTTATTTCAGTACCAGGAAAGGTAGCCATTGCACAGTTTAGCTATTTCCAGTTGATTCTAGGGCAGTTTTTAGGCCTCATGGTGGTCATTTATATTTTATTACCACTCTACTATAGACTCAACTTGATATCAATTTACACTTATTTAGAAAAGCGATTTGGTTTTTATTCCTATAAAACGGGCTCTATGCTTTTCATTCTCTCTAGAACCCTCGGAGCCTCTATTCGCTTGTATTTAGCAGCTATGGTTTTGCAAGACAATATTTTCAGTAAAATGGGTGTACCGTTTTGGGCAACTGTATTGATCACCATATCGCTCATTTGGGTGTATACCATACGAGGGGGCATCAAAACGATCATCTGGACAGACAGTTTACAAACCTTTTTCTTAATCACAGCACTCATTGTAAGTATCGTATATATTGCCAAAAGCCTGCATTGGCCTGCAGAGCAAATTGTATCCAATATCTACCATAGTTCTTACTCCAAAATCTTTTTCTTCGACGATGCCACCAGCGGGAAGTATTTCTGGAAAAACTTCATCAGCGGGATGTTTCTTGCCATCGCCATGATCGGCCTTGACCAAGACCTCATGCAAAAAAACCTCACCTGCAAAGACTACAGCGAAGCCCGCAAAAACATGCAGGTATTTAGTTTCATCATGCTGTTCATCAATATTTTGTTCTTAAGTTTGGGCGCACTAATCCATATATATATAGACACCTTCCATCTTACGGTTGCACTTGACGCCACCGACAAAGTCTACCCGACTTTGGCCTTGGGAGATCCTAATGCCTTGAACAAAGTCGGGAGCTTAGGGGCAGTCACAGCCATTTGCTTTTTACTAGGAATCACGGCTTCATCTTATGCCAGTTCCGATTCCGCCTTGGCATCGCTTACGACGGCCTTTTGTATTGACTTCTTGAATTTCAAAAACAAGACCGAAGAGGTAAAAAAAACGCACAAAATGTGGACGCATCTTGGTTTTTCCGTACTTTTTTTTATCATCATCATTATTTTCAGGGAGGTGTCCAACAAGGCCGTTATTGATGCCGTATTCACCATTGCCGCATATACTTATGGGCCGCTACTGGGGCTTTTTGCCTTTGGCATTCTCACCAAAAGAAAAACCAACGACAAGCTCATACCTTTCTTTGCAATCTTGAGTCCTCTTTTGACCTACGGCTTCTATTATTATATTGAAAAGGTAACTGGGGTATATAAATTTAGCTTCGAACTGTTGTTGATCAACGCTATAATCATGATGGCTTTCATGTTTATTCCGCAAGTGAAACGCTCTCCTTCTATCATTGATTAAATATCTTAAACAAAGATTGCTCCACATGGCTGTTTAGGTCTTGGAAGCATTCTATTTTTCATCTTTGATTACAGACATATATCATATTGATTCAGATTTTGAACAAAGGGCCCAAGTTTGGGCTTCTCAGCAAAAACACGCCGTAGTGCTCAATAATTTCAACCCACTCTATCCTCTTGGGGGATTCCCAAAGAAAATTGCAGTAAATAATAATACAGGAGTTTATGAAAGGGAAAGTATCTTCTTGGGCAGGGAGTATTATGGTTTTGTGAGTTACGATTATAAAAACAGAATAGAAGCTTTGAGTTCAAACAACCCAAGTCATATTCGTTTTCCTGATTTCTTTTTCTTCGAACCCGAAATTCTTCTGGAGTTTGTTGACAAGGATGTCATCATCAAAGCTGACAAGCCAGAACAGATCTTTAGAGCAATTCAAGAAACAGAATTAAAAGCTACTCAAGAAACAGAATTACGGCCAGAGGCATTGACTTCTAGGAACCAGTACCTTAGCGATCTCAAGGAAATCATCGACCATATCAAAAAAGGAAATATCTATGAAGTCAACTACTGTGTAAGCTTCAAGGCTGAAGAAGTTAGATGCTCTGCTATTGCCATCTACCAACATTTGATTCGACTCTCTCCTACCCCTTTTGCTTGTTTTGTGAAACACGAAGACCAGTACTTGATCTGTGCTTCTCCTGAGCGGTATTTTAAACTTAGAGGCACCAAGCTAGTCTCACAACCGATCAAAGGTACGCGCCGGGTGAGCGATTTGGCCAATGTTGAAGCGGAACGAAAAATACTCCACGAAAGCAGCAAAGAAAGAAATGAGAACGTAATGATCGTGGATTTGGTGCGAAACGATCTCTCTAAAGTATGTACCCCTGGTACCGTGAAGGTCGATGAATTGTTTGGCGTGTACCAGTTTTCACAACTTTTTCAAATGATCTCTACCATCAGCGGTTCGCTGGAAGAGGGCTTGAATTGGCTAGATGTACTGGATGCGACCTTTCCCATGGGCAGTATGACGGGTGCACCAAAATACATGTCTATGCAGTTGATAGAAGCGTATGAGAATTTTAAGAGGAATATTTACTCGGGTACTGTGGGGTACATCCTCCCCAATGGCGATGCAGACTTCAATGTAGTCATCCGCAGTATCTTTTACGATGCATCAACCCTACAACTCAGTTTCGCTGTAGGTAGCGGTATTACGGCCCTATCGCAACCTGAGCTAGAATACGCCGAATGCCTCCTCAAGGCTGAAAACATAATGCGCGCACTGGCTTGCCTCAGTTAATTCGGCAATCAGTTTCCTCTCAATCGTTTTTCAAAAACCCAGAACATAGTTCACAGAACATCATGATCATGTTAATCAACCTGAGCTCGGGATAAGGATTGTTGAATTATAGGAAAGAAAAGACAAGCATTCAAGTTGTAAATCCAGCTTTAGCGGGGAAAATGCGAGGGTTTTGTGGGTAGTAGCCAACAAATCCTTGTGTTTGAGGGCGAGGCACGAGACCGAGTTTCAAGGATTTGGGCTATAGCGAGGTAAGGAAACCCCGCAATTTTCTTGTAGCCTTGATTTTTTGCTAATTTGTATCAGAACCTGTCCCGCTCTTCGGCGGGGCAAAAGTAGGCCACCGTGGCA
>CAMFLX010000101.1 GCA_945957555.1 uncultured Cytophagales bacterium | reverse complement strand
CCGCCCACAGTGCGTCGGCTCATAAACAATTCCTTATCCCGAATTCAGGTTAAATTATAAATATTGAGTTCAATACTTACCAAGGTAGCCGCAACTCTCCAAATGTTTCGAACTTTTGGAGAGTTTTCCATGGTATGAGTAAGAACCAAGGTATACCTTTGCCAAAGGGGCTTTTCAATTGCCACGGGTTTCAACCCGTGGACCAAATATAAAAATTCCAAATAGGCTTTAGCCGAATAGCAATGTATGGTATCATACCCCGCCCCCTTCAAAGTGGGACTACCCAACCAAATGTTGAAAATCTTGGTTAATAACTCGCATTTGGGTTAGAAACCTTTGCCAAAGTTTTAAACTTGGAGCAACCCTTACAAAACAAAAAGACCCGCCATACAGCAGGTCTTTTTGTTTTGTAAGAGATCTAAAGTCTAAACTCTAATATCTTGATTCTTGCGTCTCGACTCTTGTGTCTTTTCTCTTTACTCTTTCATCTTTTCTCTAAAAGCAAAGCTTATTCCTTAATCAACTTCTTCGTGATCTTTTGGTCGCCAGAGCTGATACGCACCAAGTACATACCTGCTTTTTGGTTGCTCAAGTCGATGCTGTTTCCGTTGATAAGTGGCGCATTAATCACAGTCCCCATATAGTCTGTTACCACAAGAGAGTTGATGCTTCTGTCGCTGCTGATGTTAAAGATGCCATTTGAAGGGTTTGGAGATACGCTCAAGTTTGAGAAGTATTCCACATCGTTAACACCTACCGCAAGTTTTTGTTTGGTAATGATGATATTGTCCAAATAGATACTACCAGTACCAGTAGCAGCGCCATATTGAACTTCAAAACTGATGTTTTTAATATTACTCAAATCCAAAGCAGTAGATCCTTTTACGCTATCAGCTAATGGGAAATACAATAAATCACCATAATTACTTGATTCAGAAGTAAGATTTGCCACAACAAAAGTCTTGCCTTCAACATCTGCATTATCAACAAATTTCAATTTTAACATTGCAGAAGGTAAAGTAGTACCTTTTATGGCCAAAGCTAAATAATTATAACCCGTATAATCTTGTTTATCGCCTCCCCAACCATTGATATTGAATAGACCGTTACCTCCCCAATAGTTACTTGATGTAAGGTTCAACTCATAGTGTTTAGCACCTTCAAAGGTTGGCCCCCCAGTTCTAACACTTCCTGACCCTTTACCTGGTTCAGCAACCTCCTTACTTTGATAAAACATATTCAATTTATTAGTATTACCTTTATAAATCACCTTTGAATCATCAACTACAAAACTTGGTTCTTCGACCAATTGAATATTATCAACAAAATAGCTACCTGTAGCAGTGCTATCACCACCATTTATATTAAATCCAATAAACTTGATAAAAGCTAAGTTTAAGTTACCCGTTCCTTTAAGGGTAGTTAACGGTATTTTTGAAACAAAATAGCTTCCTACTTCATCCCCAACTACACCAACTTTCACAGAAGGTCCAGTCACTTTTGTAGTAGAAGCAGAATCAATCATATATACATTTAATACATCTGGATGTGTACCTCCTACTGCTTTCCAAGCTACCTCCAAATAAGTATATCCACTAAAATCTTGAAGATCATTTGCAAACTTAAATTCTACATTACCACCCCACCAGTTTTTAGATACATAATCGAATTGGTACTGTTTCTTACCTTCAAAAGGAGTGTTTGTAGAATCTTCAGCAAAGTTAGAAAAAGTACTGTAGTTTAATTGAAGCGCATTAGCGCCGTCTTTATACAGCACAATAGGTGCTTTCTGTGCAAATACAGAAGCAAAAGTCGAGACGAAAACGCCCGCTGTTAGTAGTATTTTTTTCATATCTTAAAAGTATTTTAATTTAATTAATTCTCAGAATACATTCAAGAAGTGTAAAAGTTACACGATTTTGGGAATAGTTTTTATTTTCGAAAATATTGTACAAAACATGGTTTAAAAGACAATTGAAAGCCTATTTTTGCTAGGATATAGCATTATAAGAAGTCACAATGGAAACGTTTTGTGCTTCTCAAGAAACATAAAAACTATTGATAGAACATGCAAAAAATAAGTAAAAACATTATACTAGTATACATAACCTTATTCATCATTTCCTGCTCACAAAAAGTACCTAAAACGGCGAGAAACATAGAAGACTTCAACAAAGACTGGACCTTTAGCCTCGACTCTACCACACTGGGTATAGAAAAACCAAACTTTGACGACAGCAAATGGCGGAAAATTAAGCTCCCACACGACTGGAGTATAGAAGGCAACTTCGACGAGAAAAATCCCGCAGGCTATGGTGGTGGGGCCTTACCAGGAGGCATTGGTTGGTACCGCAAAATATTTACCGTGCCAGAATCAGCCAGAGGCAAAGCAGTATTCATAGACTTTGACGGTATCTATAAAAACAGCGAAGTATGGATCAATGGTACCTATTTGGGCAAAAGACCTAATGGCTACATCTCCTTCCGATACGAGCTTACGCCTTACCTAGGCTATGGTGCACAAAAGAACGTTATTGTGGTAAAGGCCGACAACTCAAAGCAACCCTATTCGCGTTGGTACTCGGGATCGGGCATCTATAGAAACGTATGGCTTACCACTACCGACAAGATACATGTAGACTATATGGGGACCTATATTACCAACCCAGAGGTAAGCGAAGCCAGTGCGAGCGTCTTGGTCAAAACCACGCTCAAAAACGATAGCGAGGTAGATCAAAAAATAAAACTCAAAACTATCCTCTACGATGCAGAAGGCAAGGAAGTGAGCCAAACGAGTTCAGAAAACATATTAGCCAAAGGTGCAAAGATGGAATACGCACAGAATCTCAAGCTGGACAAACCCAACTTGTGGTCTATAGAGTCACCTTATCTATATAAAGCGCTTTCGCTTGTGGAAAAAGATGGCCAAGTAGTGGATAGCTACGAGACTACATTTGGCATTCGTTTTTTTGAATTTGACAAAGACAAAGGCTTCAGCCTCAACGGTAAAAATATCAAGATCAAAGGAGTTTGTAACCACCATGACCTCGGCTGTTTAGGCGCGGCGGTGAATACCAGAGCCATGGAGCGCCAGCTCGAGATTATGAAAAAAATGGGTGTGAATGGCATTCGTACTACCCACAACCCTCCTGCCCCAGAACTGTTGGACCTTTGCGACAGGATGGGTTTTATTGTAATGGACGAAGCTTTTGACATGTGGAAGAAAAAGAAAACAGACTTCGACTACCACCTCGACTGGGATCAGTGGCACAAGAGAGACTTGGAAGACCAGATCCTAAGAGATCGAAATCACCCCTCTGTATTCCTTTGGAGCATTGGCAATGAAGTGTCAGAACAATGGGGTGGCGATACTACTGCGGGCATCATAGCCAAGGAACTCGCGGCTATTGTAAAGAACCTTGACAAAACTCGCCCGATCACAGCAGCTTGCAACGAAGTGACCAAAAGCAATACTTTGATCAGCTCTGGCGCCTTGGACATCATCGGCACCAATTACTCGCATGAGAAGATCGATACCTTACAGAAAATGTTCCCTGGGCAGAAATTCATAGGTACGGAAACCAACTCCTCCCTCATGACACGCGGACAATATGATTTCCCCGCAGACTCTATCAGACTTTGGCCGGCACGCTGGGACTTACCCGTGCAAAATGCCAACACGGATCTCACCTGTTCTTCTTTCGACAACTGCAAGGCACCTTGGGGTGCTACACATGATGAGATGTGGAAGATCACACAGAAAAACGCTTACTTCTCTGGTATGTACATTTGGACAGGCTTTGACTACCTAGGAGAACCCACACCCTATCGCTGGCCCGCAAGAAGTTCGTATTTCGGTATCGTAGATTTGGCAGGATTTCCTAAAGATGCTTTCTATTTCTATCAAAGCCAATGGACAACGCAGCCCGTCTTACATCTACTCCCCCACTGGAATTGGTCAGAAGGTCAAACCTTGGATGTGTGGGCCTATTACAACAATGCGGACGAAGTGGAACTGTTTATCAACGGAATATCTCAAGGCATCCATAAAGCCAACAAAGACCATCTCCATGCCGCTTGGAAGGTAAAGTATCAAGCTGGTGAGCTCAAGGCTATCTCAAGAAAAGGAGGCAAGGAAGTACTCAGTACGAGTAGATTTACGGCCAGAAAGGCAGCCAAAATTGTTTTAGAGGCTGATCGATCAACCATCAAGGCAGATGGCAAAGACCTTTCTTTCATTACGGTGAAAGTGGTGGACAAAGAGGGCAACTTGGTGCCCAATGCAGACAACTTAGTGAGCTTCTCTACCGAAGGTGCAGGGGCGCTCATAGCGGTAGACAACGGTGCGCAAGCCAGTATGGAATCTTTCAAGGCTTCTTTCAGAAAAGCGTATAAAGGACTTTGTTTAGCGGTGCTTCAGTCTCAGGAATCTGCTGGCAAGATCACGCTTAAAGCAAGTGCTGAAGGCTTGGAAGGAGCAACGATAGAGGTGAGTACAAAGTAATGTCTTAGGACAAAACATCAGCGAGAACCATTTACACCTATGAGGTTTTAAAAACCTCATAGGTGTAAATACGAAAGCCACATAGCGCAAGCCAATGCGGTCGCAACTCTCCAAGGGTTTTGAACCCTTGGAGAGTTTTCCAAGGTACAAGCATAACCATGATGTACCTTAGAAAAATGTCAGTAGGAACAAGACATCGGCGAATCCTTGATTTTTCAAAGAATCAAGCTTAAGGGTGTAACTAGTACACAGAGCGATTGTATTTACCACTAGTCGTGTAGGATGCCGCCGTTTGTGTATTCGCAAACGTATAGAGAGGTCAGGTGCCGTAGTTGTTAACTCAAGGATAAAACGATATTCCTTAAGACATTAAATGTGCATCGGCATGCATTGTTCTTGTACTTTTCTTTGCTCACACAAAGAAAAGTACCAAAAGAAAGTGTGCACGAAAGCCAACCGCAAGATCGATTTGTCGCACTATACCACGCTACACATGCCATCGATCTTGCAGTTCGCACCTTTCGTGCACGACCACGCACGCTAGAGTACTGGTTTTAAACTTTTATGCCCATGTTTGTGTCTCCACAAACGTGCATACCATGGATGTCGGTGGAGACACCGACATCGGCAAGATGCCAGTAAGGACAAGACATCGGAGAGCATGACTAAAAATAAACCTATAAGGTTTTAAAAACCTTATAGGTTTATTGCGAAGGGGCAAAACGGAAACAAAAAGAATACATTACTAATTTTTAAAATTTACATACACAGAATGAAAAAACTGTTTTTACTGCAAAAACTTCTACTTACCTCATTGTTAGCATTTGCATTACTGTCTTGCACCAACCAAAAAACTTGGGAAAAGTTGGACAACGGCATCGTACTCAGCCTAAGCGATCAGAAGATCAGACTCCAGGTGGTTAATGCAGATATCATTAGAGTTACAGCCAGTCCATCAGGCGAATTTGCCAAAGATACCAGCTTGGTCGTGCTGCCAACAGACAAAAAATATAACGACTGGAAAGTCGAAGAGCAAAAAGACCTCTTGGTACTCAGTACGCCTAACCTTGTGGCAGAGCTTTCGCTTAAAACAGGCGAAGTAGCGTTCAAGGACCCTGCTGGCAAAGTCTTGCTTGCTGAGAAAAAAGGCGGTGGCAAAACTTTCATTGCAGACTCCGCGGAAGGCCAAGGCTTCTACAAGGTACGTCAACAATTCGAATCGCCCGATGATGAGGCGTTTTACGGATTGGGCGGCCACCAACATGGTTACATGAACTACAAAGGCAAAGATGTAGATCTTACCCAACACAACATCGCCGATGTGATCCCTTTCTTGTACTCGAACAAGAACTACGGCATCCTTTGGGACAACTACTCTGTCACCCGCTTTGGTGACCCAAGAGACTATCAATACCTCGAGGCACTATCGCTCTTTAATAAAGATGGCGTGGCTGGTGGCCTTACAGCAACTTACTATGTAGGCGATAAGGTCGTGAAAACACAGATCGAGAAAGCAATAGATTTTGAATATTTAGAAACAGAACGCGTAGACAGTCTACCTAAAGACGTAAACTACAAAGGTAAAATTGTATGGGAAGGCGCTTTTGCCTCTAATACCGTAGGTCTCCACAAATTCTTGCTATATGGCTCTAACTACTTCAAAGTATGGATCGACGGTCAATTGATCTTGGACAAATGGAGACAAAACTGGAATCCATGGTCTAATCCTTTTGAAGTGAGCATGGTAAAAAATGAAAGACATAACATAAAAGTAGAGTGGATCCCTAACGGCGGTTTCTTGGCGCTCAAACACCTCGATCCACAAAGCCCAGAAGAACAAAACAGGCTCTCTTTGGCCTCTGAAGTGGCTAAAGAAATCGACTACTATTTTGTAAAGGGTAACAATGCCGACGAAGTGGTGAGCGGCTACCGCACGCTTACAGGCAAGGCATCTATAGTGCCTAAGTGGGCTATGGGTTTCTGGCAAAGTCGCGAACGCTACAAAACTCAAGATGAGATCTTGGAGACAGTGAAAACCTTTAGAGACAAAAAAATTCCTCTCGACAATATTGTGCTCGACTGGAACTACTGGCCAGAAAGCCAATGGGGTTCTCACAAGTTTGACACCGCCCGTTTCCCTGATGCTGCTGGTATGGTAGCGAAACTTCACAAAGATTACCACGCCAATATCATGATCTCTGTCTGGCCTAAGTTCTACAAAGACATAGACAACTACAAGGAGATGAAGGAAAAGGGCTACCTGTTCATGAACAACATAGACAAAAAACGTAAGGACTGGATTGCTCAAGGTTACGAAAACACCTTCTACGATCCATTCAACCCAGGGGGCAGGAAACTGTTCTGGACACAGATCAACAGGGAACTGTATACCAAAGGCTTCGATGCGTGGTGGTTAGACGCCACAGAGCCAGACATGCACTCCAACCTTTCCATTTTGGCAAGAAAAGCGAACATGTCCCCTACTTACTTGGGTTCTGGCTCACGTTTTTTCAACGCATACTCACTCATGAACTCCAAAGGTATTTATGAAGAACAAAGAGCGGCCAATCCCAATGCACGTGTGTTTATCTTAACGCGTTCCGCATTTGCAGGACAGCAACGTTACGGTGCTACGACTTGGAGTGGTGACATTGTATCTCGCTGGAGCGATCTCAAAGACCAAATTGCTACAGGCACCAATTTCTCTATTGCAGGTATCCCTTACTGGACCATGGACATCGGCGGTTTTGCACTAGAGGAAAGATATGGCTGCTATGGTGGCAAAGTGACACCGGAGAACCTTGACGAATGGCGCGAACTCAATACGAGATGGTACCAGTTTGGTGTATTCTGTCCATTGTTTAGGGTACATGGTCAGTTTCCTTTTAGAGAAGTCTATAACCTTGCCCCAGAAAACCACCCAGCATTCCTGTCGATGTTGTACTACGACAAATTGCGTTACAGCCTCATGCCTTACATCTACACACTTGCGGGCAAGGCTTACCATAACGACTACACGATCATGAGAGCTTTGGTCATGGACTTTGGCGCGGACAAAAACGTGCTCAATATCAACGATCAGTTTATGATGGGGCCTTCCCTACTCATCAACCCTGTATATACTTATAAGGCCAGAGAGCGCAAGGTATATCTCCCCGCGAGCACAGGTTGGTATGACTTCTACACAGGTGTTTATCATGAAGGTGGACAAAACATTAACGCTAAGGCAGACTACACCAGAACTCCAGTATTTGTAAAGGCAGGGAGCATCATCCCTAAAGGACAAGACATGCAATATACCAATGAAAAGCCTGACTCGGTCATCACTTTGTATGTGTATACGGGCAAAGATGCGGCATTTGAGTTATATGCAGACGAAAGCAATAACTACAACTACGAGAAAGGCGCATTTACCAAAACACCGATTATGTACAACGAGCAAAAAGGCATCTTAACCATTGATCAAAGAAAAGGTGAATACAATGGCATGCTGAGTTCGCAAAAGTTCCACATCATCGTGATTGACAAAAATAATCCCAAAGGTTTTGACAACGCAAAAGCATTTGACCATACGGTAGTATACACTGGCGAAAAATTAGAAATCTCACTTAAAAAATAAAAAGAGTCCGAGCACCATGTCGTTAAGTTAAGCCTTTTTATACTCTCACAGGAAAAGGGAAGTTTGGAAGCATTAACTTAACGATATTGAGTACGGACAGTTCATTCTCCCATGGGAAGAAATACCTCGATCGTAGCCGAATGCTACACACCTTTGTATGAAAGTTGGATCAGTATTTTTAAAAAACCTAAGGAGAAACTCAAAAGCATCACAGACAAAATCCCCCTTGAAAAACGCATTACAAGTATCGAAGAAATCGACAACATAGTGTCCTTTTTACTGAGCGATAAGGCTTCATAGCACACAACTGATCCATGTAGATGGTGGCTATGTACACTTGCACAGGGCGATTTCATAAATGTAACATAGATAAATTAAACATAGAATATGTATTTTTTAGGATTTGATATTGGAAGTTCTTCTGTTAAAGTGGCCCTTGTAGACGGCGCAGACGGCAAATGTCTCGCTTCGGCATTTTACCCTAAACAGGAAATGAACATCACGGCCGTACAATCTGGCTGGGCAGAACAAAAGCCCGAAGATTGGTGGAACAACTTAAAACTGGCACTCCAAGAAGTACTGAGTGTCTCTAAGGTACAAACTACCGAGATCAAAGCCATAGGCATCTCCTACCAGATGCATGGTCTGGTCCTTGTAGACAAAGAGCAAAATGTTTTGCGTCCTTCTATCATCTGGTGCGATAGCCGTGCTGCACAGATCGGCAAGAAAGCTTTTGAGGACCTAGGCGCCGAAATCTGCTTGGGCGAATTGCTCAACTCCCCTGGCAACTTTACTGCCTCTAAGCTGAAGTGGGTCAAAGACCATGAGCCAGAACTCTTCCAACGTATCCACAAGATCATGCTCCCTGGCGACTATATTGCCATGAAACTCACGGGTGAAATCAAGACCACCTTGAGCGGCCTTTCCGAAGGCATGTTCTGGGACTTTAAAACCCATGCGCTTTCCAAAACGGTCATGCAGCATTATGGTTTCGACAACTCGCTCATTCCTGAACTTACAGACACCTTTGGCGCTCAAGGGCAACTCAGCACCTCAGCAGCTCAGGAACTGGGCTTACATACGGACATCAAAGTCACTTATCGTGCTGGCGACCAACCCAATAATGCCCTATCGCTTAATGTGCTTCGCCCTGGTGAAATAGCCGCTACAGCAGGTACTTCTGGCGTCGTTTACGGAGTGAATGACAAAATTGCTTACGATCCACTTTCTAGGATCAACACCTTTGCCCACGTAAACCACAGTGCAGAAAGCAAACGCCTCGGCATTTTGTTGTGTATCAACGGCACAGGTATCCTCAACTCATGGATTCATAAGAACATAGGACAAGGGGCCATATCTTACAGCCGCATGAATGAATTGGCCGCACAAGCACCAATTGGGTCTGCAGGTTTGATCACTTTGCCTTTTGGCAATGGCGCAGAACGTGTTTTGAACAACGAAGAAATCGGAGCGCAGTTTTCCAAGATCAATTTCAATATCCATTCATTGTCACATTTGATTCGATCAGCTCAAGAAGGCATTGTGTTCTCCTTCAAATACGGTATCGACATCATGAAAGAGATCGGGATGGGCCCTAAAGTGATCAAAGCAGGACAAGCCAATATGTTCTTGAGCCCCATCTTCCAAAAGACATTGGCAGGTGTCACAGGCGCTACTATAGAGCTTTATAATACGGATGGCTCCGTAGGTGCTGCCAGAGGCGCAGGTGTGGGACTTGGGTATTATACCTCTTTCGATGAAGCCTTCAAAAGCTTACAAAAGCTGGAGATTATAGAGCCGAACCCTTCAGACCAAGCAGCATACGCGGAGGCTTATGGGAAATGGAAGGAAGAACTAGAGAGAGTTTAGAGTCTCCGCCAACGTTGTGTCCTCACGAACGCGTAACGGAAACAAGAAACAAGTCTGCGGAGACACAAATTTGGGCGAAGAGAGTTTAGATTAGAGAGTGTCCGCCAACGTTCGTGTCTCACGAACGCATCACGGAAGGCTCACAGGCCAATCCGAAGAATAAAACCTATGAGGTTTTAAAAACCTTATAGGTTTAAACAAGCTTTAGGCCTTTAGCCTTCAGCGTTAAACATTTAATTTTTTTCAAAAACCATAAAACTTACAATACAATGTCAAATAACGCAAAAGAATACTTCCCTGGAATCGGGAAAATCAAATTCGAAGGAAAAGCTTCCAAAAATCCCTTGGCTTTCAAATGGTATGACGAAAACAGAGTAGTCGCTGGCAAAACCATGAAAGATCACTTCCGCTTTGCCATTGCCTATTGGCATACCTTCTGCGGCGAAGGTGGCGATCCTTTTGGACCAGGCACCAAAAACTTCCCATGGGCAGCGGGATCTCTTGACCCTATCTCAGCTGCTAAAGTAAAGTTGGACGCTGCTTTTGAGTTCATCAGTAAAATCGGGGCACCTTTCTATTGCTTCCACGACACTGACGTGGTGGGCGATGGTTCTGTGTTTGAGATCGAAAAAAGATTGGCAGCAGTATTAGACCATGCCAAAGGTCTACAACAAAGTACTGGCGTCAAGCTTCTTTGGGGTACAGCCAACGTATTCTCCAACCCAAGATACATGAATGGCGCCTCCACCAATCCCGATTTCAACGTGGTGAGCAATGTTGCTGTACAAATTAAAAACGCTATAGATGCAACTATCGCCCTTGGTGGTGAGAACTATGTATTCTGGGGTGGTCGTGAAGGTTATATGTCATTGCACAACACAGATATGAAACGCGAACTAGAGCACATGGGCAGATTCTTGACCATGGCACGCGACTACGGCCGCAAGCAAGGTTTCAAAGGTACCTTCTTGATAGAACCTAAACCCATGGAGCCTACCAAACACCAGTACGACTACGACTCTGCAACGGTGATCTCTTTCTTGAGACAGTTTGGCCTTGAAAAAGACTTCAAATTGAACCTAGAAGTAAATCACGCTACGTTGGCAGGACATACCTTTACGCATGAGCTAAGAGTAGCGGCAGACGCTGGACTTTTGGGTTCTATAGATGCCAACAGAGGTGATTACCAAAACGGATGGGATACAGATGAGTTCCCAAACAATATCTACGAAGTTACGGAAGCCATGCTCGAAATCTTGCAAGCGGGTGGTTTTAGCACAGGTGGGATCAACTTCGATGCGAAGACACGTCGTAACTCTACAGACTTGGAAGACATCTTTATTGCTCACGTTTCAGGAATGGACATCTTTGCCCGTGCACTTGTGATTGCAGATGAATTGCTGAACAGTTCTGACTACTTAAAAATCAGAAAAAATAGATATGCTTCCTTTGACAGTGGCGATGGCGCTTTGTTTGAAAGCGGTAAAATGACGCTTGAGGACCTGTACAAGGTCGCACAGAAAAACGGCGAACCAAAACAGATCAGCGGCAAACAAGAACTCTTGGAACAGTTGATCAATGCGCATATTTAAATAGACCCAAGAATCAAGACATAAGAATCAAGACTTTGTGATCGTGTTCATCAACACAATATCGTCTTGGTTCTTGACTCTTGTGTCTTGTGTCTTATGTCTTATGTCTTATGTCTTAACTAAAAATACAATGAAAGAAAACCAATCAAACATTGCCTACATTGCGGGCATCACCTTTGTAGCTACTCTTGGTGGCTTACTTTTTGGCTACGATACCGCAGTGATCTCAGGAGCCGAAGGCTCCCTAGAAGAATTCTTTGCCAACAGACTAGACCTTGGCTCTTGGGCTAAATTCATTCACGGTGTTACCACCTCTAGCGCCCTCATCGGCTGTGTCATCGGTAGCGCACTGTCAGGATACTTTGCAGGCCTCCTCGGTCAGAAGAAATCACTCATTTTTACCGCTGTATTATTTGTGATTACAGCCCTAGGTTCTGCCTTTCCAGAGTTTTTATTTTTCACCAAAGGCGAAGCCTCTGTTGGTCTTTTACTGGCCTTTAACTTTTACAGAATCATAGGCGGTATCGCCATAGGTTTGGCTTCGGCCATCTGTCCCATGTACATTGCTGAAATATCACCTGCACATTTACGTGGTCGTTTGGTATCCTTCAATCAATTTGCCATCATCTTTGGCATGTTGGTGGTGTATTTTGTAAACTGGGGCATCACCAATGGCAAAAGCATAGCATGGATCAACGACATGGGCTGGCGTATGATGTTCGTCTCAGCATCAGTACCCGCCATCTTGTTTGGTGTCCTACTTTTCTTTGTGCCTGATTCTCCACGTGAACTTGCCTTTAAAAGTCAAGAAGGAAAAGCTTTGGATATTTTGAGTAAAATCAATGGCGCTGAAAAAGCCAGATCCATCTTAGCGGAAATCAAGGGAGCAGTGGAAGAATCTGGCAACTTATTCTCCTACGGCAGTCTCGTTTTAGTGATCGGTATTCTGCTTTCCATATTCCAACAATTTGTAGGGATCAATGTAGTGCTTTATTATGCCCCAAGAATTTTTGAAAGCATGGTGGGTGGTAGTAAAGACGTTTCTATGCTACAAACCGTCATCATGGGTTTTGTAAATATCGTCTTTACAGTAGTAGCCATCCTCACTGTGGATAAATTTGGCCGTAAACCCTTATTATTAATCGGCTCTGTAGGTATGGCTATTGGAATGTTTGCCATAGGCATCTTATCCTTTGCCAAAATCATAGGCGTATCTACACTCATTTTCATCATCATTTATACGGCATCCTTCATGATGTCATGGGGACCTATCTGTTGGGTTTTAATCGCCGAGATTTTCCCAAACAAGATCAGAGGGCAGGCCATAGCCATTGCAGTAGCCGCCCAGTGGATCGCCAACTTTTTGGTATCCTCCACATTCCCACCACTCATCAACTTCAGTGAAGGGGGCACCTATATCCTCTACGGGGTAATGAGTGTACTCTCTTTTGTATTTGTGTGGATCTTAGTACCCGAAACCAAAGGTAAGACCTTGGAAGAGATCGAAAAGATCTGGACTCAAAAAAGCTAAAATTCAAGCCTTTAATATGGTAACATAAAAGAGCACCTATAATTGGGTGCTCTTTTTGTTTGATCAATTCGCAATGAAATATATTTCAAACAGAAGGCAAGTTTGATGCAGGCAAATCTTGTAAATTAAGTCCTGTAAGGACGATATATGGGTAGCTATATATAGCACAAATGAAATATTCACGCTAGTGACGACATGGTGATGGTCGTGAAAACAAAACGGTTACCTAAAAACTCCAAAATCAAAACTATATCGTCTCGCGATGCTCGGGACAAGGTCTACGCGACTTGGTAGCCGGGCTTGGAACGGTTTCTACCAATATTCCGTCCATAAGGGACTTGTGGACAGCCTTAATAACCCGAATAGAGACAAGAAATTTACATGCGTATGAAGGGACTGGCTCCGCAGGGCATTCAAGAAAATGCGAGGGCTTCGTGTGTGGCTAGCCAACAAATCCTTGTGTTTGAGGGCGAGGTACGAGACCGAGTTTCAAGGATTTGGGCAGGTGTGTGGCAAGGAAGCCCCGCAGATTTTCTTGCAGCCTGACTTTTTTGCTACTTTTTGTGTCAGAGACAAAAAGTAGGCCACCGCGGCAGCGGCTAGTACAGCATGAATTAAAACAAAACAATATTTGTGTTCACACGATAGGGGAAACTTTGAGTTCGCAGTCGCGATTACGCGAAAATCCCGAACAGCAATAGACAAAAAATTAAGCATGCCATTTTCATCTACGTATTTCCCCCTTTTTGTTTTGTATAAATACGGAAACCCTCATTTTACTACAAAGCGTACATTGTAATAGATAATTGAACATAAACACTACAAGTATGAAAGATGGCATCATTGCAAAATTGACTCTTGTTATTGAGACGACTAATGGTCATGATATTTCTAAAGAGATCATGAATTCTATCTCATTACTTCAAAGAACAGTTGCCACGCATAAAGAGATTAAACTGTCGTTTAAAGAAGAACAACACAATACCTTTGACCCTTATTGTCCACCAGGCTGGAATTACTGGCCTATGTAAATTAAGTATCTTGAATCTTGGCAATGCTTAGTTGAGTGGCGGAAATCCAGTTCGGAGAATTTCAATAATCTTTGTGCTCGGGAGCTATGCTAGCAATGTTCATGCGCTCGGATTCCATTGTCTTGAGGAAGAAGGCGACCAGCATAAGTGTTTATTTTTTCATATGCCTTTGTAAAACCATTAAGGCTTCAACTGCATTCATTAGTTGAGTATCATAACTCTCTCCAAACGCAATTTTTCCAGTTGGAATATGTGTTATGCGAACTTTAACATATTTCACTTTTGACTCATCAATAAACAAAGAATCAGGATTAGGATCTTCAATTATATCTTGCTTTACATCCATCCGTAAGTTCTCTTTGCCAAAATAATCTGTAAGTTCTTTATATTTTTTTTCAGCTTCTTGAATATTCATTTGATCAGTACTTAACCACTACAAAAAATAAATTCCCCTATGTTTGGGAGCTAAGCTTCTTATGTTCATCCTATCAATTCCATTGTCTTGCGGAAGAAAATGAACAGCAAGGTGATTAGCTTAGCGACCTACAATTGCAATTATAAAAAAAACTCCAATAATTCCGATTGTCGTAATTAATACCCCAAATGCCATTTCAAGAATTCCAACGATATGATTTAATCCAAGATCACCTTTGTTTGTACTATTATGTGCACTCTTGGCTAGCCCAAAACCTATTAACCCACAAGGCAGAAAACTGACAAGACCAATTGGTATTAAAAAGATATTGAAAACTACTTCTTTGTAAAAAGAAATAGTCAAAATTAACACTGGGAAAATCAGAATCAATCCAGCATACACGTATGATTTATTAAAAGGGCCAGATTGCCTATTACTTTTATTGGCAATTTTTGATTCTTCAACCAACCTTAAAACTTCTTCAATGTTGAGATTTCTTTTTTTAATTTCCGCTTCGGCAGCAGTAATTGCTTCGGTAACGTATTTAGATCTATTTCGCATTACTATTTCTAGTAGCTCGAAATCATTCTTTTCATTCATTACGTTTGCGAAATTATTCTGCATTTATATTCTTATTTGTTTTAGCTATTCTGTTCTGACTAACGGCTTGCCTCTACCAAAAGCGGAGCTTTTACCACAAATGTTGATGTGGAGCGTTGAACTTTCGGCCCCCTTGCTGATCGAGATGTTCACGTAGTGGCATCTGACCTAAAGATAACGGAAGGTCTCAGACCCAGATTCACACAAACATCTCGGCAATATTATCATTAATTTATGTTTTTAAAAATAAGGCCAATGCTTAAATTTATCCTTAGCTCAGACTACCAAATCTAACCAGCAGACTCAGTATTACATTATAACCACAGGGGGACTTTAAGGATATGCCCAAGCTGAAACTTGCCTAACCTTGAATCTTGGCAATGCTTAATTGAGAATTATCTCTATGCTCGACTTCATCCTGCGGAAGAAAGCGAGCAGCAAGTTTCCATGAGATCTGGCAATAAGTAAAACCTAATTTCTGTATTTAATCATAACAAAATGTTGTATTTGCAAAAAATGCAAAAACTTTGCTACCCTAGTTAATAGAAGGTATACAACCTTGCATAATCTGCCAAAACCTAAATCCTTCAAGGAATAATCAATTTCAAAATGCTTTTTGAGGATTCTATTTTTGAATTCAAAATAAATGATCAAATGACAATACTCACAAAATCAATAAAAATAATAAGTAAAAGATCAATAACTAGGATGGTCTGTTTTTGTCAAAGCTTGAATTCTCAAACAGATAAGTTTTGGCATCTATTTAATGTTTTATGTAATTGGTTTCAACCGTTAAATGATAAAAATATGCGAGCTATATTAACAGTTTTAATTTTTAATTTTTGGATTAATTCATTTGGACAGTCCAATCATTCTTCTAGCGAAATCATGGATTGCGAACCCAAAACCTTGAAAGCCATTAATAGGCTTAGGGATGATTTCAAGCAATCAAAATTAGATTCGTTTGATCTGGTTATGAACGAGTGGATTAGGCATTGTGGCATTTCTGAATGTACCCAGAGATTGGTTGTACTTAGAAATATTAAGGAAAGAAAGTCATCAGAGGTCTCAATTCAGACCTATTTTGTAAACAACTTTCATGAACAGTTCAGAAGTAGAATTAAATATTCTGAAATGATAGATTACGGATATATCTATTCTGATATCAAAGCTTACCTTGGATTTGTGCCACTACGTCATGAAATTGATTCTATTGTTAAAGATGAGTCTATTAAACTTTTAAAAACAAACACACTTGACTTAGATGAAAAATTGATTTGTACATTGTTTTCTGGCAATATTGAGGGATTTGAAAAAGAAATCAAAAAGCATGAATATAATGATGGACATTTAAAACCCTTTTTACTCAAAAAGGATAGAGACGATCATAACAAATGGATGGCATATTATATATATCTAGGATCATATAGGCCAATTAGTTCAAAGGATGTTTTTTCGTATGCTCCTATGATTGGATTGACAATAAGTAGTCCATTAAGTCATAAAATTATGGTTGAATTGGGTGCCAAATTTAGATTGAACTTAAATGATGGATCATTTAAGTATTATGCCAAAGGCGATACCAACCAAGTGAATTCCGCGACAAGTATTTTTTTGGGTGGATTAATAGGGTATAAAATCTACGAAAGCGACAAATTGATTTTAGTCCCAAAATTAGGAATAGGCTTAGAATCTGTTGATACAGGTATTACTGAAAAGGGAAAAAACTCAGATACCGAAAAAAGTAAGGATATAGAAACTCTTCATCTTTCACTGGGAATGTCTGCTATGACCCCAGTGTTTAAAACTAGCTATATTGGTATTGGTATTAATT
>CAMFLX010000100.1 GCA_945957555.1 uncultured Cytophagales bacterium | reverse complement strand
CCCTTTTGTTTTGGTTCTTTATATTTTGGGCAAGCAAAATAAAAGAACTACCAAATACTAGTAACACACCAACAAATTCATTTGAACATTGAATAATGCAGCTGTAAATTGTTGCACATATTCTTTATATATTTTGAACTTACCTACTTATTACAAAATGTCATCAATGACCTTAGATATGCTTTTTCCTCAGGTTAGTCAAAAAAGCCCCTACCTTCTGTACATCTTTCAAGCCAGGTTCGATTTCAAACTTGGAGTTGATATCAATACCATATAACTTATGAAAATCAAACTTAAGATTGGCGACATCCTTTTCATGCTCAGGACCTATGCCCCCACTCAAAATAAACTTCACATGAGAAAAATACCGATTCATCATGGACCAATCAAACGTAATTCCATTCCCTCCATAGCTAGGCCCTCTACTGTCAAACAGAAAGTAATCTACAAAGTATTCATAAGGAATCAATTCCTTAAAGTCAAACACATTGACCACCGAAAACACCTTGAATACTTCCAGACCTCTGTCTTTGAGTTGCTGGCATTTGATGGGTGCTTCGTCACCATGAAGCTGTACCGTATCTAGCTTATACTTATCTACTTTCTTAAGGATATAATCTGTCTTGGCATTTACAAATACGCCAACTTTTCTGATACCTTCTGGTAGTTCTGGCATTTCAAATTTCTCTCCGACAAATCTGGGCGATTGGTCGTAGAAAATAAATCCTAGGTAATTGGGATTAAACTCTGCTATGGCAAGAATATTCTCCCTGTCTTTCATGCCACATACTTTAATCTTTAATTCACGATCCATTATTGTTTATTAGATATGAGCCACTAGTCTTTAGTACTGAAATCAACGCTAAATTGTTCAATAATTGATAAATATTTATTGAACAATCCTCCGCTATACCAAAGACCAGTGCTCTATACTAATCGTTATTTAATTGCTTTGATAACATCTATAAATTTGCGTGCTTCTAATGACGCACCACCGATCAATCCCCCATCGATATCAGGACATGCAAATAGTTCAGGTGCGTTTGTTGGGTTACAGCTACCACCATATTGAATGGTTGTATCGTTAGCAACACCTTCACCATATTTAGAAGCTATGTGCTTACGAAGGATTGCGTGCATTTCCTGTGCTTGTTCTGTAGTTGCAGTTACGCCTGTACCAATTGCCCAAATAGGTTCATATGCTATTACTACGTTTGCAAAAGCTTCTGCAGACAGATGGAACAAACTTTCTGTAAGTTGATTACGCACAAGATCAAAATGGATGCCATCTTCCCTTTGTTTCAATGTTTCCCCACAGCAAAAAATAGGTTTCAGGCCACCCTCAAGAACGATATTTACTTTCTCGGCAAGCATTGCATTGGTTTCACCAAAATACTCACGACGCTCACTATGACCCAAGATCACATAACTCACACCAGCAGACTTCAACATCTCAACAGAGATCTCCCCCGTATAAGCACCAGATTTCTTTGTGTAGCAGTTCTGTGCACCAAGTTTTACCTTGCCCGAAATCAATTTACTAACACCTGTCAAGTGAATAAAAGGCGTACAAAGAACAACTTCAACATTTGAAGTCACCTCGTCTTTCACTATGTTATTAACCTCAGTAGCAAGTTTATACCCCGCCTCAAGATCATTGTTCATTTTCCAGTTGCCAGCAACTATCTTTTTTCTCATTTTTCTCTAGAAATTTAAAATCAAATATGAATGTCAATCTACAAAAATAGATAAGCTTCTGATAATATCCATTTAAATTGTAAAAACTTTAGCCCAAACATAACCTAAATATTTCATTTACAGACCAAATGAACACAAAGCATACGTACCTTCGTCAATTCCCGTTGAATTTGACAAACAAATCCTTTAACTTTGTGTTTAGCAATTCTTAAGAAAAAACAAAAAAATGGTTGAAACATACGTAAAATTCAAAGTTAAAGACATGTCTTTAGCAGAATGGGGCAGAAAAGAGATCAAATTGGCAGAAGCTGAGATGCCTGGTCTAATGTCCCTAAGAGAGGAATTTGGCCCTAAGAAACCTCTTAAAGGTGCTAGAGTTGCAGGTTGCTTGCACATGACCATCCAAACTGCGGTGTTGATCGAAACACTGGTAGAACTTGGTGCTGAAGTAACATGGTCATCTTGCAATATTTTCTCTACACAGGATCATGCAGCAGCAGCTATTGCAGCGGCAGGTATCTCTGTATATGCTTGGAAAGGCATGAACGAGCAAGAATTTGACTGGTGTATCGAGCAAACGCTATACTTCGGCGAAGATCGCAAACCACTCAACATGATCTTGGACGATGGCGGTGACTTGACCAACATGGTATTGGATAAATATCCACAACTCGTAGCAGATATCAGAGGCATCTCTGAGGAAACCACTACTGGTGTATTGAGGCTTAAAGACAGAGAAAGAGCTGGTAAATTGCCTCTTCCAGCGATCAACATCAACGACTCTGTTACTAAATCTAAATTTGACAACAAATACGGCTGTAAGGAATCTTTGGTAGACGGCATCCGTCGTGCCACTGATATTATGATGGCAGGTAAAGTGGCTGTTGTTGCTGGTTATGGCGACGTAGGTAAAGGTTCTGCGGCTTCATTAGCTGGTGCTGGTGCTAGAGTGTTGGTTACAGAAATCGACCCTATCTGCGCACTGCAAGCTGCCATGGATGGCTTTGAAGTAACTACTATGGATAAAGCTGTGAAAAGAGCTGACATCATAGTAACTACTACAGGTAACAAAAACATAGTGGTAGGTCGTCATTTTGAAAACATGAAAGATAAAGCTATCGTGTGTAACATTGGTCACTTTGATAACGAGATTGACATGGCTTGGTTAAACAAAAACCATGGTGCTAGCAAAGAAAACATCAAACCTCAAGTTGATAAATACACGATCAACGGCAAAGATGTGATCATCCTAGCCGAAGGTCGCTTGGTAAACTTAGGTTGTGGTACAGGTCACCCTTCGTTTGTAATGTCTAGCTCGTTTACAAACCAAACCATCGCACAGCTTGAGCTTTGGACGAATGCTTCTAAGTACGAAAACAAGGTATATACTTTGCCTAAACACTTGGATGAAAAAGTAGCTCGCTTACATTTGGCTAAAATCGGTGTAGAACTTGATGTGCTCACAGAAGATCAAGCTAAATATATAGGAGTGCCAGTTGCTGGTCCTTACAAAAATGACGAATATAGATATTAATATCTCAATCATTTCACATAAAAAAGGCTACCCCAAAAAGGTAGCCTTTTTTATTGTACCGCTATATGAGGCAATCATTCCTTTTATATTAATCTCAACTCAGGAAAGGAAAAATAATGTTACTCCTTCAGGGCTCTAGCTTCAACGGTTAGACAATTTATCTATAATCCCGTCACCTCTACGAGGCTTTGCCCCCTTTCAGGGCTGAAGGCCCGACATGATTATAGTAACATCCCATATGGGGCTATGAAAAGCTGTTAAAGTGATAAATAATAACTTGCTTTCAATTCCTTATCCAGAGTTCAGGTTAAATTATAAATCCATAAACATCCTTAATGATACAAAAGAAGAAGAGCGGCCTTTAGGGCTGCTCTTCTTCTCTATACTTATGATTTACAGAAGACTTATTCTACAACAATCTTTTCAACCCACTTATCAGTGCCATCAAAAACGTAAATAAAATAAACACCTTTGTGAGCTCCTCCTAAGTTGACATTAACTGAGTTACCTGTACCCACTTGACTGTGGATTTGTTTTCCTGCCAAATCAACCACTTTAATATCGATCAAGTCCGACTCTCTATCTAAAGACACCCTAAAAGAACCTGCACTTGGATTTGGAGCAATTGAAATGGAAGAATTATAACCACCAAGGTTTACACTAACTGTATTGGATCCACTTGAATTCGCACCCGAAATATCAATCTCCACAATTCTATAGTAAGCGTTACCAGCATTTACCTCTAAATGGTCCGTATAGTCGTAGTCATTGTAAGAGTGACCATTGAACTTGGCAGACTTCTCACCGACCTTAACAAAGTTTACATTGTCAAAAGATCTATAGATCGCAAAAGCTTTTGTATTGTCTTCATCAGCTGTTGACCATGTTAGATTTACATTTTTACCTAATTTAATTGCGTTGAAATAGATATAAGTGACAGGGAGAGTACAAGTATTTGAAGCATCTTCACAAACCAGAAGTCTTCCACAAGTATATCCTGTCCCTACATCAAATTTGATATTAAAGGCAGAACCAATCTTCCCATAAGTATTATTGACATTTCCATAAGTACCTTTAACATATGATTTTCCAGTCTTGCCTGGTACATCATTGTAAGGTGTGGTCCATTGAGTACCTGTAGTTGGTCTAGTACAGTCAAACATGGAGACATCGCCACCACCTATACCTATCCAATATTTTCCAACTGGAAGCGCAATATTGGTATTTAATGAAATCACCTGTTGAGAACCACCAGTTGTAACTGGTGTTGGTGTACTACTTGTTCTGGAAGTACCGACTTGGTTACTCCCATTATCATTGTAAATAGCCACATAATAATTAGCTGACTTGCCACTTGGAATGATTGCACTCACCTCTTTTATCGTTATTGGAGAGGTTACTGTAATTTGCATTGTCAATACATTTCCTGTTCCGCCATTAGATTGCCCACCTGTACTATTACACCCAGTCACCGTTTGAGCAGTAGCAATACTCGTTGCTGGCAACAAGGTTCCAATATCACTATCCTCATCTTCCGCATAAATGGCCTTTCCTGATCCACAAGCTGGATTTGTACCTAAAATACTCCTTTTAACAATAATGGTATTTTTGCTATCACTAGGATTAAGAGGACCAGTACCTGTACCATTCGGCCCAACCCCAAGACCTGTTAATGTGGTATACCATTTAACGTTTGTATTCAATGGTGTGGTTACGGTGAAGGATACCAAACCGTTTACATTATCCGTGCAAGCTGTAGCAACATATGGATTGGTTCTTGCAATTATTCTCAAAGTATCATATTGTTTTTTACAAGGCCCACATTCTGACCCAACTAAAGCCCTATTGTCAGACACCTCAAGAATATAATACCCAATTTGTGTCGCTGTATAAGTACTACTATTGGTTCCAACAGGAGTCCAAGATGTGAGAGCCGAACCCAATGTTAAACTGTAATACCAATTATATACATAACTTGAATAGTTTTGAATATTCGCATTTAAAACCTCGTTTACCAAGGCAGGACATTCTGTAATATCAGCCCCTAATAACGGCTTATCTGGACAGGGAGCTCCTAAAGTACAAGATGAAAGGGTCAACGCTGTTGCTTGACATCTATCAACATAATCACCCAATCCCAGCTCCCCTCTTCTATTCCAACCCCACGTATAAACTGTCCCAGTGCTTGATATTGCGAAATACCATGCATCACCATCCGATACTTGAGTAATCTTTACACCATTTGGAATTCCTGTCACATAAACGGGTGTTCTACTTTGTGTTGTAGCGGTTGCTTTATTTGCACAAGTTGTAAGGTTACAAGTTGCATTGTTATCACCTAATGTGCCACCTCCAATGACATCACCTCCACTAGGACATGTTATTGTGGCACCACTGCCAGTTGGGGTTGCACCAGAATTAAACATTCCTCTTGAACCAAACGCAACGACTTTCCCGTTTGACATTACAACAGCAGATGATGCTTGTCCTGCGGCAATATATACAGCTTTCCCATCAACCCCACTTCCTAAAAAATCCGTCGCAACCCAACCTGCGGTTTTTACTACGCCAGGCGCAACCACCCTATTTGCACAAAGATGATAGACTGCCTGATTACCTCTACCTAATTGCCCTTCCGCCCAATCACCTCCAAATGACCAAACATTCCCATTCCCATCCAGTGCCAAACAATGGGTATCACCTCCAGAAATCTGTACTATATTCGATAAAGGCGTAGTGGTACAATTACTATATCCTGGATTAAGAGGATCATCACCTACAGTAACCAACCCTGCTCTAGGAGCACAAGTACCTGCTGTTGCGCCAGGAATTGTAGCAGCAGGAGTTCTTCCTAAATTCGAAGCAGCATTAACACCATCATTTGTCACCCCCCAAGACCAAACATTCCCATTTGCATCTAAAGCATAAGTGCAAATATCTCCACCTTCCAAACTAACGATATTTGCAAGTCTTCCACCACCTTCTTTTTGAACATATACAGGGGTACTCTTGTCCACGGTTGTCCCATCCCCAAGTTGACCGAAACTATTATCACCCCATGCTAAAACATAACCAGTACCTTCTTCAACTGCGAATGAAGAGTTATTACCGCCAGAAATATAGCTAATGTTATCTAAATAAATATTACTAGGATCCATTGCTGCATTATTTCTTGCGGCATCTTGGGCTCCTGCCAAAACTCTAGAAGGTACATAATTAGCAGGTGTGGATCCTGTACCAATAGCATTCCTGCCTAATTGTCCTTGTAGGTTTTCCCCCCAAGACCAAACCTGTTTTGCACAGCTCAATCCTAACAGATGCGCACCAGAACCTGCATCTACCTGTTTGATGGTAGGCAGATCCCCAATACTAGGGGTCAATGTAGTTGAGATATTCCCTTTGGTTACATTGCCTGCTGTAGCCCTATAAGCAGCACCAATAGCGGCTCCAGTATTATCAGTCGCCAATTGACCAGAGGTATTCGCTCCCCAAACCTGAACAATCTGATTATCACAAACCGCAGCCGAATAGTTATTCCCTCCCGAAATCTGTAAGTTTTGACCAATAAGAGAAGCGATAGGTGCTAATATTAATAATAGAATTCTTTTCATACTTTATTTTGATTTGTCACCAAGTATTTACAAAATTACCGAAATCGTTTGCATAACAAAGAAAAAATATAACTATTTCTATCTGTCGTATACCTTATATACAGAGAAAGAACAAAAAGGTAAATCTATGTTTCACATTTTTTATTTAATTTTGCAATCGACACTAAGATTGAAACTTAGAAGGTTATGGTTAAAAATTATCAGATATTATTATACTACTGCTACTCACAAATAGAAAACCCTGAGGACTTTAGGGAAAAACACCACTTGTTTTGTATTGAAAACAACATTTTGGGTCGAATCATCATCGCATCAGAAGGGCTTAACGGCACCGTATCGGGTACTAAGGAAGCTTGTGCTAAATATATGCAAGCCCTTCGAGATGATCCTCGCTTTGCCAAAATAGATTTTAAAATTGAGGAGAGTGAAGGTCATGCTTTCCAGAAACTTCATGTACGGGTAAAATCTGAAATCGTACATTCTGGTCTTGAGCACATCAACCCCAATCAAAAAACGGGAATCCACCTGGAGCCAGCAGCTTTCAAGGCGATGAAAGACCAAGAAGATGTGGTGATATTAGATGTGAGATCCAATTATGAACATTCTTTAGGGCATTTCAAAAATGCATTGACGCTTGACATTGAAAACTTTAGAGATTTCCCCGAAAAAGTAAAAGAACTAGAACACCTTAAAGACAAGAAGATCCTTACCTATTGTACAGGAGGGATCAAATGTGAAAAAGCGAGTGCATTTCTTCTGGAACAAGGTTTTGAACAGGTCTATCAACTTCATGGAGGGATCATCAAATACGGTATTGAAGCAGGAGGTGAAGACTTTGAAGGTAAGTGTTATGTATTTGACGGCAGGGTATCTACCCAAGTCAATACGGTAAACCCAAAAGTGATTTCCAAATGCTACGTATGTGGTACCACTTCAGACCGAATGGTCAACTGCGCTAATCCCTCTTGTAACAACCATGTACCTATCTGCGAAAAATGCGGCTGGGAAATGGAAGGAGCTTGTACGGATGCTTGCAAAACTCATCCTGAAAAAAGACCTTATGATGGTTCTGGATATTACCAAACTAAAATGAATGGTTACAATCCATTGATTGGTGCCATCAGAAAAACTACAATTACTGAATAATTTTAACACAGAGTGGAAATATTAAGCAAAGAAAGCGCAGCTAAAGTTGCGGAAATCCTCTTGAAAGTAGAGGCGGTAAAATTAAGACCCGAGCAACCCTTCAAATGGAGCTCAGGATGGAACTCTCCCATCTATTGTGACAATAGGATAGCACTCTCTTTCCCAGAAGAAAGGGCTTATATCAAATCCCAACTCGCAACAGCAGTTAGGAAGTTTTTCCCTAATGCTGAAGCTGTTGCAGGAGTAGCAACCGCCGGGATTCCTCAAGGTGCTTTGATTGCTGATGCACTCAATCTGCCATTCGTATATGTACGTCCTAAGCCAAAGGATCACGGTATGGAAAACTTGATCGAGGGAAAAGTAACGAAAGGCCAAAAAGTAGTAGTTGTTGAAGATTTGATTTCGACAGGAGGAAGCTCCCTAAAAGCTTGTGAGGCACTAAAAGACGTCGGATTTAAAATAGAGGGCATGGTCGCTATCTTCAATTATGGATTTAAAGTCGCCGACGACAATTTCAAAAATGCCAATGTTAATCTGATCTGCCTTAGTAATTATTCAGAACTGATCCTCAAAGCAGAAAGTATGGGCATCGTAAATAATGCACAGATCAGTTCACTAAACAACTGGAGAACAAGCCCAGAGACTTGGGGCAAATAATACGAAGAGAGAGGTAATATATATTATCCCAAATAGTTAACAGCCTAACAGGCTGTTAACTATTCAATTTCCTCGTAGTTTCTTTAACCACTATATCAAGTTTCTCACTCGAATCTTCAAGATGATCAATAATCTGTTTTGTACTAGGTTTAACATCTTCAAAAGCCAATAACCTAACCAATCCCATTATATTTGCCACAGGAGACCTCAATTTATGCGAATTTACAAATGCATATTCTTCCAACGCTGTATTTTTCTTGACAAGTTCTTTGGTCCGTTCAAGTACCTTTTGCTCCAAACTTTCATTCATAAGCCTAATTTCTAGAGCTTTTTCGGCCAATGCCCTATTACTTTCGTGCAAAAGTACCTGTGCCGTGATCGTTTTCAAGGTGAGACGATAACGGGTTTGAATTAAAATAGCCATAAAAACTCCAGAGGTTATTAACAGTAACCCTCCACTTACAAAGAACCCTTCGTAGGATACTTGGGGATTTAAATGAATAAAAAATGAGGTAGATAAAGAGGCCGCCAATAATATACCAAGTGAATAAATCCATCGCCACAATAAAAACATACCAGAAGCAATAAACATAGCCATGAAATTCAAATTCTGACCTTCAATATTCTGAGGAGATATACCTATGTAAATAGCTGCATTCTCAAAACAAATGAGTACAAAAGGGATAACGATTAATCGAGAAGAACTCAGTCGGAATCTATGCCTTTGCAAAATAATGACTAATATTATCCCTGAAGCAATTAACCTAAAAGCAAAAAGTTCTCTCCAAATTCCTGCTATGTTATGATAATCTGTAATAGAAAAAATCGGGTTTAGAGCAAATGCAACCCAAGAAACAGCTAGGTGATACCTCATCGCGTTCCTTTCCATTAACATACTAACCTTTTCCGAAATATCTTTCCTCGTTTTCTCCACCCGCTATTTTATTTAGGCCACTGTAAGCTCGTTGATCTTTATTATTAATCTGTAGCGTTATCAAATTATAAAAAATGCAAAACATACGCCGATTATAATTTGTTTCGAAAACAAATCAATTTTAAGACTTCAGTAAAGTTGCAGCATTTTTAAGTTCTTCAGATTCCTTTGCAAAACAAAACCTTAGCACATGATGCTGTGTCGCATCATGATAAAATACTGAAATGGGGATAGTGGCCACCTTCTTTTCTATTGTCAATCTCTTTGCAAGCTCAATATCCGTTTCTTCTGACAAATTCTTATAACTCATCAATTGGAAATAAGTGCCTTTAGTCCGTAAAGGTTCAAAACCAGTCCCTCGCATTTCCTCCAAAAAGTAATTCCTTTTTTGTTGGAAAAAAGTAGACAAACCCAAATATGTATTCTCATCTTTCAAATATGTTGCACAAGCCAGTTGCAGCGGTGTTGCCGCACAAAATGTAACATATTGATGCCTATATTTAAATTTATCCATAAGCCTTTTGGGTGCCAAACAATAGCCCAACCGCCAACCAGTAACATGCAAGGTTTTTCCTAATGAAAACACAACAAAAGACCTCTCCCGCAATATATCGCTTCGTAATACCGAATAGTGTGTCCGTCCATCAAAAACAATATGTTCATATACTTCATCACTTAACACATGTAAATGATATTTTTGAACCAGATTTTCCAGTACATCGATATCGGATTGGGAAATCACTGCTCCTGTTGGATTATGCGGAGAATTAATGATCAACAACTTTGTCTTTCCATTGATTGCATCTTCAACACTTTCCCAATCAATACTAAAATCAGGGAAAACCAATTTCACAAATATGGGGATCCCTCCTGCAGCCTCTACAGCTGCTGCATAAATATCAAATGCAGGCTCTAAAATAATGACTTCATCACCAGCCGTAATGAAGGACTGAATAGCTACATACACGGCCTCAGTAGCACCGGCAGTAACACAAATCTCGTCTGTAACAGAATAGTTAACTCCATATACATTAAACACCTTTTGGACAATGACCTCGCGCAAACTTAAAACCCCAGCCAATGGCGAATATTGATTGTGGCCTGCCTTCATATAAGTATAGACCAAATCAACTAATTTTGGATCACAAGGAAATCCAGGAAACCCTTGAGCTAAATTAATCGCTTTATGCTCCTGTGCCAATGCCGACATTACAGCAAATATGGTAGTGTTTTTATCCATAGGTTTTGCAAGATAAAAAATATCTAGTTCTCCTATACATTTCACAAACCAAAATCAACGTCAACCCTTTTAAAAAAGATCCGTTAGACTTAACCAAATTATATATGAAGCTTATTCAGAATGTGAATTTTAAAGGCATGATCTAGGCTCAAAATTCATAATAACACTTTAATTGTAACTTCTTATTAAACATTCCGTAATCACATACATCTTCAGCATTTGCATATTTTTCGTAGAATCAATCTCTAGTAGATAGGATTAGTATTCGCAAAACTCGGATAGAACAATATATATTATTGATTATTTGGCACTATTGAGGCTTTTGAATTTTAATGAATTAATATTTTTTAAATAATAATAAGTATCAACATGAACAAACTCTTATCGCTGTTAGCGCTGTTTTTATGCGGCGGAATGATCATTGCACAAAAACCAGAACTTGAAAAAACGTACGAAATCTCGGGTAAAGCTAAAAGGGGCGTACTTGGCCAAGTAGAATACCTTCAAGATGTGGAACAATATAGGCTCACTTATACCACAAAATCCAATGAACGTAGAGCTAAGTTTGAAATGTACTATTTCGACAAAGATTTTAATTTCCTCAAAACAGAAAATGATGAGATTGAATTTGAAAAGATCAAGACAAAGTACTCTTGGCATAGAATGAAAAAAGAAACCTATGAGCGTAACTATTGGGATGTACGTGCCAATCTTTTAGGCACTTTGGTTTTGGAAAAATACAATGTCAAATATAAATGGAGTTGGTACAATCAATACTATACCAGAAAATCGACGTTGTTGGAAAAATTAAAACCAAAAACAGATGAAGGTAGCAAATATTTTGCACACAAATGGTTTGGTGACCCTTATTTAGGTGGCGGCATTGTGCTGGCCTCTCCCAAAGATAAAACTAAAATCAACAAAGACTTTGAAATGATTGTTGTAAACGGCAGTGGTGATATCAGCACTAAAGTACCTTTAAAATTTGACTTTCCTCAACTGGTAGTGAGTTCTACTACTGTTACAGAAAGCATACCTAATGAAGATGGAGAAGACGATATTGCCCTTAAGAAGGTTGTCATCATATTTGCTCCTATGAAAGTTAAAGGGGGGGATCCTAACCCCAATAATCTAACCTATGTGATTCTTGATAACAAGGGAAATACCGTATTTAGGAAAAACCTAGAGGCACCTAGTGCTAATTGGGACGTAAGTTCGGTTGTCGATGAAATCAACCACAAAGTTTATTTCTATGGACCTGTACTCATAGGTAAAAAGCCAGTCTATTTTTCAGGTCTGGACCTTGATGCCATGAAATCCAATGGATTACAAATCTTTAGAGGTGATTATGAAACTGGCAACATTGACTATATCCAAAATAACACTTTAGACGAAATCAACGCTAAGATCAACACTCCGGTAGGTCAAAAAAAATCCATCACATATGAGGGTAAAAAATTCGCAATGAAAAACCACTATGTTACTAATTCAGGCGAAATGATTCTTTATGGCCAAAACTTCAAAATAAGCAAAGAAGGTAACAAGTACCAAGACTGCTTAAGTTTCATATTTGACAATTCTGGTAAAATCAAAGTTTTGGGGAGTGTAGACAGCAAAGAAACTAACAAATATGCCCATGCCAACGGAGTCACCTTTGGCACTTATGAAGGAAAGTCGGGTAATTTGTACATGAATATTTATGAAATAGATGATATCGACGAAGAAGATGGAGAAATGAGATTTTTAATCTATCCAAGAATCGTAAAGTTGGACAAAGACTCTCGTTTGATGGGAGAATTACTCACCTTGGGTAAAGTAGAGAAAAAAACTTATTATCTTGACAACAAATTCCCATATCTACCAGTAGGCGGTAATAAAATCGTATACTTTGGCAATAATAAAACGGGCAAATACATTTGGTTCTGCAGGATCGCTATTGACTAAAGCACATCAAACACCTAAAATACAAAGGGTTAGTTTTTAAAAACCTAACCCTTTGTATTTATTTAAACGCCAGAAGAATCCGAAGAATTACCAAATTTTCCTATTAACATCAAAATTTTCCAAGTAATCGGCCACCCTGCGTACAAACATACCGCCTAGAGCGCCATCAACTACCCTATGGTCATACGAATGTGACAAAAACATCATTTGCCTGATACCGATAGCATCGCCATGGCTTGTTTCTATTACCGCTGGCTTTTTAACCGCAGTACCAAAGGCCATGATCGCGATTTGAGGCTGTACAATAATCGGAGTTCCCATTACGTTACCAAACTGCCCCACATTAGACATCGTATAGGTGCCATCAGACAAATCGTCTGCAGTGAGTTTATTTTCTCTGGCTTTTTTAGCGAGCTCGTTTACTTTTTTTGTAATCCCTATTATGTTAAGTTGATCGACGTTCTTAATTACGGGTACAATGAGGTTACCACTTGGCAAAGCCACTGCCATACCTACATTGATATATTTCTTAACAAGAATCTTGTCTCCATCCACTGAAGCATTGATCATTGGGTAATCTTTAATTGCCCTAGCAATTGCTTCAATAAACAAGGGGGTCAGCGTCAAAGTATCATTCTCACGATTTTTAAACTCGTGCTTCATCTTGTTTTTCCAATGATTCAGATTGGTAATATCCGCCTCGACAAATGATGTAACATGAGCTGAAATACGTTGCGACTCCAACATGCGATCAGAAATCATTTTGCGCATCCGATCCATCTGAATGATATCAGTACTTCCTGAAACAGAAACCGCAGGGCGCAACTGTTCCGACGGAACCGATTCTTGCTTAATTTCTGACTTTGTATCCGCTAATTCAGTTTTCTGAATCACTGGCTCTAAAACAGCCTTATTTTCTTGAAGGGTTTGAGCTACAACCACCTCACTTTTTCTATTCTTAACGTACTCAAGAATATCGTTTTTGGTTACACGCCCTTCTAGACCCGTCCCCTGTATAGTTTCTAGCTCTGCAAATTGAATATTCTCTTCCTTAGCAATATTCAATACTAAAGGAGAATAAAACCTTCCAAATACATGCTGTTCTGACTTTGGTTTAAAATCATTTATTTTTTCTTCAGTTTTGAGGAGTTCTTGAGCAACTATTGCTTCAACTGATGGTAATACCGCTTTTGGTGTTTCCTCATATTCCTTTACAGAAGAATTTATTTCTTGTACAGTACCAGATCCTGGTTTTTCTGTATTAATCAGTGCTATTGGCAAGCCAATAGCCACTACATCACCTTCTTTCACCAAAAGCTCCTGTATGTAACCAGAGTAAGTAGAAGGTATTTCAGTGTCCACCTTGTCTGTAGCCACCTCCAAAACAGATTCATCCTGTTTTACAAAATCACCAACGTTTTTCAACCATTTGATGATCGTCCCTTCCATCACACTCTCCCCCATTTGGGGCATTACCATTTCAAACAGAGCCATTAAGATTCTATATACAGTTTATAAACGTCAAATTTAATCCAAAATTTCAATTTGAAAAACTATTGTCACCGATTGGGCTACGAATTAACCAATTGACAATTATTATTCATCACACATCAGTTACGATAGTAAAAAAGTACGGTTTAGCCGCTTGATGAACTATGCACGACTTTTCAAGTATTCATTTAGTGCATCTGGTGTTCCCATATCCCACATAGCATGTGCTTTAGTGATTCCCACATCCATCCCCTTATTAATCATTTTTTGATACACAGGAATCACATAAAACTCACCTTTCGTTCTTTCATCATTGCGAATAATTTCTTCGCCAAAGGCAACCAAATCAGCGCCATGTGAAAAATAATACATACCAGTACTTGCATGATCTGAAATTTTAACTTTCTCTGCAACTTGCACAACGCGACCTTCATGATCTATCTTAGCAAAGCTCCAACTTTCACCAGGCATATTTGCCACCGAAATAAGTCCTTTACTTGATACTGGCTTGCGCAAAATATCTAAATGAAGATCCGAATCTATGATTGTATCAGAGCTCACTATAAGAACATCCTCTTGAGTATCGATAAAAGACTTGGCTGCCAATACTGTAGATAATTGCCCTTCGGTGATAGCTTCTAATTGAACGATTACAGTTTCATAATTCACAAAATCTTTCACATACTTTGTAACGCCAAAATGTTCTTCATGCTTTTTCAAAGTAATAATAACCAACTTACTAAATGCCAAATTACGGATCGATTCCAAGGCATTTACAAACATCGGGCGACCATTTACCTCTATAAGCGGCTTAGGACGGTCATATCCGCTGCCATTAAAGCGTGAGCCACGACCAGCCATGGGCATTACGACAATCATCTCTCTCTTGACAAATCTGTTAATAATTCTTGCGTAATCGCTGACCAATTTCCAAATCTGAATGCTCGATCATCAATATATAATTCCCCATTAGGTTTCCCAAAATAGATTTCATCATAAGGGATATTATATCGTTCCAACCAATCCAATGTAACTTTTCCCACATTCTTCATGACCTTTCCAAGATTACTTTCACATGTAGCCATGTTGCGTGCCGTTTGTATGATCAAATAATGTCCCTCATTTTTCAATGCATGAAGTCTTTCCACAGCTCCTTCATTAGGCTTGAGGTCGGCATAGGTCTCACCTTTTCCTTTGATTGGGCAAATTGTTCCATCTAAATCTATTACAATTCTCATACTATATTCGTGATTTTTATGTAAATTTGTCACAATATTGATTCTTTATCAATTTTTTCAATGAAAATATTATATAAGGCAGCCTTAATATTGATTGGATTTATTTTTTTGTATAATATTTTTGGAATTACTAAAGGAACAGACCCTGGAACGTTTTCACAAATATTTAACAAGATAGATTATATTAAAGTAATCTTCTGTCTGGGCTTGTATATCGCTTCTCACTTCGTGCGGGTACTAAGAATAGCAGTAATGATTGGTCGTCAAAACTTTAGCTTACTATCACTACTCAAAGTCCAATACTACACCAATGCTATCAACCTATTGGTTCCATTTAAATTAGGTGAATTTTATCGAATTCTTGAATTTGATAAAATTGTACGGGATAAAGAAAAATCGTTCTTTACTATTATCGCAGAAAGAGGCATCGATTTTATATTTATTTTTTTTGGACTGTTCCTTTGCGTTTATTTCACAGAACAAACCTTTGTAGAGATCAAAACGACATTATTTATAGGATTCTTCTTCATAGGTGGCATCCTGTTTACTTTTTTTGTACTCCCACAAAATCTGCGCTTTCTGAACATCTTTCTTGCCAAACGGCATACTAGTAGCAAAATTGTGAAGATTCTTTTTGTCTCCAGCAGGATACATGACAGTATAGAAGGTATTCGTAACATTGTTACTAAAGAAAAAGCGACACTCTTGGTACTAAGTCTAGTGATATGGTTATTAGAAATAGGAAGTTTTTATTATATCAATGATTTTTTGCCCCACTTTAAATATACAATACTACTAGCCTGTTTTGTTTTTCTTTCAGGCCTTATTCCATCTGGCACACTAGGCATTGGAGGCATACAATTAGCATTTTATTATGTCTTTAGAGACCATGGCAACGATATGTACCTAAGCCTTTCTCTTTCTTATCAATTTCTCATATTTTTACCAGCAATACTCATAGGCGCTATCGTACCTCTCACAAGCAGATCATTATTTGGAAGATTAAAACCACGTATACATGAAGTATAAAAAGGTATTTTATATTGACCTAGAAAAGGTCTCGTCCCAAATCAGCGACACCATCAATGTTGAACACTATGGAGAAATTCTCTTTAGAAAGAAAAAACTCTGCTCCTATCATGAAGTCGCGTACAACAGTCTTAACAAGTACGATTTCCAAAGTATAAACTCATATAACGATCTCAACAAAGCAATTGATAGTGTTGAGTTTTCTGATGACAAGTTCTTCCTAATACATCTCAGCAAGTTTGTAGTTGTAAATCAGGATAATTTCAAACTATTTTTAGAAAAGATAGATTATGTCCCCGAATCTTTAGCTGTTTGTGAATTCGATAAAATATTAGGCCTGCTTAAACTCAATAAGGAACAAGCACTGTACTTTTTAAATCTTCTCAAAAACAACAATACAGAAGACACACTCAACCAACTTAACCCTAACAAAAAAATAGAAAGATTCAATCTTGAAACCTTTCACATACAGATCAACTCCTACCCAGATTTGATCAAAATGTTTCAAAGCAGTTTCGAACTTCGGTATTTCAATGCCATTGAGAAAAAGGAAAACACGATCACCAAGAAATCTACTGACAAGAAAAAGATGTTTGCAGAATACAGCTACTACAGCCATCTCAATGATGCTATGAGGTTTTATTTCTTGCCTACTTTCGGTTTTTCTGAAAATGAAGAAACCGCTCAATATTCTCTTGAAAGACTTAAGGTACCAGAT
>CAMFLX010000099.1 GCA_945957555.1 uncultured Cytophagales bacterium | reverse complement strand
ACGGCTGTAATGTAGTTGGCTTTGATTTTGATCAGCAAAAAGTTGATTTGGCTAATGAAAAAGGCATCAAGGCATACAATTTGTCCACAGGGGTAGATCCTGTAAAAAACGTTTTGCAGTTGACTCAGAACATTGGTGCAGATGCAATCATCATAACAGCTTCTACCAAAAGCGACGAGCTGATCAGTCAGGCAGCTCAAATGAGTCGTAAGAGAGGTCGTATTGTACTTGTTGGTGTTGTAGGTCTGGACATAAACCGTTCTGATTTTTACGAAAAAGAACTCAGTTTTCAAGTGTCTTGCTCTTATGGACCGGGTAGGTATGATGAAGAATACGAGAAAAACGGTGTAGATTATCCATTGCCTTTTGTAAGATGGACAGAACAACGCAATTTTCAAGCAATCTTAGAGGCGATCTCTAAAGGAAGACTTGATGTAAAAAGACTGATCACAGAGGAGGTGCCTCTGGAAGATTTTCAGAAAATATATGGTAATCTTGGTAATAAAGGTTCTATTGCGAGTATTCTAAAGTACAGGAAGGATGTTGACTTGGGTAATTCGGTCAATGTAGGTTTAGGGAAGGCAACTTTAGCTACTAAGGGAGCAATAGCCATAGTTGGTGCTGGAAATTTCACAAAGATGACCATGTTGCCAGTGTTGCAGCAGAATAGGGCAAATATTAAAAGTATTGTAAGTAATTCAGGTGTTTCAGGATCTTTCTTAGCGAAGAAGTACAGTATTCCAGTGAGTTCTACAAACTATGATGATGTGCTGCAGAATAAGGAAATCGATTCGGTGATTATTACCACTAGGCATAATTTGCATTCTGACATGGTGAAGAAGGCAGTAGGCGCTGGCAAACAAGTGTTTGTGGAAAAGCCCTTGGCCTTGAATTTGGAAGATTTGGAAGTGATCAATGATTTAGTGAAAACATCGGGAGCTTCGGTAATGGTAGGTTACAATAGACGTTTCTCTCCGTTTGCACAAAAAGCCAAAAAGCTCATTGCGAATTCGGCCGAACCTATCAGTTTGGTTATGAATTTCAATGCGGGCTTTATCCCTGCAAATCATTGGGTTCACAACCCAGAAGTAGGAGGGGGGCGGATCATTGGAGAGGCGTGTCACTTTATGGATCTTTTTCAGTTTTTGACAGGCAGTTTGATCACGGAGGTATCTGCTACTGCCTTGGGTCAAAATCCTTCCGTGAATTGTGATAATGTGAGCATTCAAGTTAAGGCGACTAATGGCTCTATTGCAGTAATCAACTACTTTGCCAATGGCCATAAGGCTTACTCAAAAGAAAGAATAGAGTTGTATTCCCAGGGGCGCAATATCATCATAGATAATTTTAGGAAGATGGAAGCTTATGGCTTTAAATCATTCTCTAAAATGAGCAGTTCTCAGAATAAGGGGCATGCCGAACAGTTTGGGGCTTATATAAATTTCTTAACCAAAGGTGGAGAACCACTAATTAGTTTTTCAGAAATTTATAATTCAACAAAGGCATCCATATTGGCGGTAGAGTCCTTGATGAAATCGGAAAAAATATACATTTAAAAATATGAAGAAAATATTAGTTACAGGTGGGGCAGGCTTCATAGGCAGTCATACGGTTGTGTCTTTGCATAACGCAGGTTATGAGGCGGTTATTGTAGATGATTTCTCCAATTCGGAGAGATTTATTTTAGATCGCTTAGAGCAAATTACTGGCAAGGCCTTTAAGTGTTACGAAGCTGACTGTGCGGATGAAGCGGCGATGGAGAAAGTTTTTAAAGAAGAAAAAAGCTTTGCAGGTGTTATACATTTTGCTGCCTACAAATCAGTTCCTGAAAGTGTGGCCGATCCATTGAAGTATTACAGCAAGAACATTGGCTCTCTTTGTGTGGTGTTGAAACTTATGAAGCAGTATAAAGTGGACAACTTGATATTTTCGTCTTCTTGCACTGTATATGGCCAACCTGATCAATATCCTGTAACAGAAGAGACCCCTCAAAAGCCAGCTAATTCGCCGTATGGAAATACCAAAAAGATCTGTGAGGATATTCTTCGCGATTTTGTGGCTATTAATGATTTGAAAACGATAGCACTCCGATATTTTAACCCAATTGGGGCACACCCAAGTGGATTGATTGGTGAATTGCCTAAAGGCGTACCGACCAATCTAATTCCTTTCATCACTCAAACGGCGATTGGTATCAGAGGTCAACTTACCGTATTTGGTGATGACTATAACACACCAGACGGTACCAATGTAAGAGACTTCATTGATGTGAACGATCTCGCTCAGGCGCATGTAAAATCTATTGAATACCTATCCAGTCTACAGGATGTTAAACTTTTTGACACACTCAACGTAGGTACAGGCAATGGGGTTACTGTGTTGCAAGTGGTAAAAGCCTTTGAAAAGGTGAACGACTTGAAACTAAATTATAAAATTGGGCCGCGTCGTAGTGGCGATGTGGAGGCGATCTATGCTACGGTTGACAAAGCGGAGCAAAAATTGAAATGGTCATGTGTAGTGCCACTGGAAGATTCCTTGAAGCATGCTTGGAATTGGGAGAAAGCCCTAGCTGTGAAAAAATAAAGAGTGAGGAAGTAAGAGGTATTGGTTTGGATGTATGGAAAGCTTTGGAATCGTAGGGGTTATATTGGTTTTAGCTAATCTTTTGGTGTCCTATCAAGGACTGAAGGATCATGCATACTTAGACCGATATGCTTTTAATATTGACAAGATTCTTGTTTTAAGACAATATTATAGGCTCTTCTCTTCTGCTTTTTTGCATGTATCATGGAGCCATCTTCTATTCAATATGATGGCTCTTTACCTTTTTAGCTCTAATATAGAGGGCGAGTTGGGTATACTTAATTTTTGCATCATTTATTTCGGTAGTTTATTTGGCGGAGGTTTACTTTCGTTGTTTATACACAAGCATGACAGTTCTTATACCGCAGTGGGGGCGTCTGGAGCGATCAGCGGTTTGGTGTTTGCTTCCATAGCCATGTTTCCCCACATGAGGATAGGGCTGTTTTTAGTGCCCATGCTATCTTTGCCAGCATGGCTCTTTGGTTTTTTGTATGTATTGTATTCAATATACGGTATCAAGTCAAAACGTGACAATATTGGGCATGACGCACATCTTGGTGGGGGGATAGTAGGGTTGATGTTGGCTATTATCATCCATCCTTATATATTGCAAACTTCTTATATTGCGATATTTTTAATGTTAGTACCCTCTTTAGTTTTTCTGTTTTACATCGTGAAGAGGCCTGAGATTTTGTTTGTCGATAGTGCTTTCTCAAGAAATAAAATTGGTGAAACCATTGATGATAAGTTCACTGCTAGTAAAATTGATAAAGAAAAAGAATTGGATTACCTACTTGATAAAATCGGTAAAAAGGGCATGAACGGCCTTTCGGAGAAAGAAAAAGAAAGACTCAAGCACTTGTCGGGTCGCTGATCATTCATACAACGTTTTGCTCCAAAAGTATAATTAAGAATTTTGAAGTATCGGTTTTCATATTTTTTGTTATTATTTTAGCGGAATAACAATTTTTTGAAATGTCTAAAAAAAGCAAGACTCAGTCTCCTGAGAAATCGCTTCCAAAGCAAAATCAAGCATCGAGTACTCAAGAACCCATTAGTTTTTACCAAAACATAGGTTTGGTATTGGCTTTGGTTGTTGTATTTGTTTTTCTTTATAATAATAACAATGCCTACCAGTGGGTATACAAAGTATTACTCAAGGATCATGTGGGCTTCATTAAAAAATTCCCAGACCTGTCTTATGAAGAAAAAGTAGAGACTAAATTTGGGTTGGATTATTCAGTTCAGCGCATGATTGTTGAACGTACTGATGAGAATGCAGTAGTTTTATTTCCTCCAAGTACTGTTATAGATTCTGTACGTAAGGCCAAGAAAATGCCCAATAGGAGTGAAAGCTTGACGAATAAAGACTGGATAGAGTACTATATATATCCCAGGAAGATGGTGGCCTATGAAGAGAGGGGTACTGCCAAGCTAAAACCCACCCATGTGGCGATCATAGGGAAGCAAGGCTATGATTTATTGAGCTACCCAGTGCCTACTGAGCAAAGAAAATTCAGAGATCTTTTACCCATTTCAAGATAACAACATGGTTTTTTTATTCATCATTCTGCTTCCTCTACTTTCGGGTTGGATCATTGTCAACAGTTTGAATACAGGTTTGAACACACCGATTAAGATAGGTGCCTCATATAATCTGGGTATTGGCCTGATATCCTTTTCAGGTTTCTTCTGTAATCTTATAGGTATGAAATTCGGGTTGTTAGGGCTTGTATTGCCCATTATCATTGCTTGTGGAATATTGGTGGGGCTTAACTTTAAAGAACTCAAAACCAGGTTTGTGCCACAGTTTAAGCTTTTGAAATCAGAATATCAGTTATATGCATGGTGGTTGCTTCTCGCACTAATAATGTACTTACTTTATGGGGCATATATGAGAGCCGTCTATTGGCCGATTACAGAATATGACAGCGTATGTGGTTATGACTACGTGGCCAAATATCTCGTGGCAGAACATTCGTTTGACAATACATTGTTGCGTTCCAAAGATTTCTTGACAGGCAATAGGTATCTTTATCCCGCTTTTGTAGCATCTGCCGATGCCTATGGTTATCTAGTTGGTCTGAAAAATGCACACTTGATCACTTGGCTACAGTATGCATCTTTCTTACTTGCCTTTTATGGACTGGTAAGGCATGTTGCGCATCCTGTCATAGCTATACTAGCAACTTTTATGATGTCGGTAACTCCTGATTTCTTTGCACATGCATCTTTTAGTCTCACGAACATTCCCAACGCGATTTTCTCAAGTCTGGGTATGATCGCCCTCGTTATGTATTTTGCCAAACCAGAAAGAGGCCTTTTGCTTTTTGCGGCACTATTTATAGGTCTTGGGCTTTGGTGCAGGGTCGATGCCATTGTGTATTACATTTTGTCCTTCTTTATGTTGGCATTGTTTGCCTTCATGCATAAAAAATATATGGATCTAATGTTGTTTGCATTGATAGGGATCATTCCTTATGCCGCTTGGAATATTTTTACCACACAAGTGCTACATGTGAGTGCTTCGGCTGGTTTTATAGATCATTTGGGAGTCGATACCGAAAAGATATCGGTGATAGGTGCTTATGTATACGATTTGGTGATCTTGCCCAATCAACAATACGCCCTTACTTTCTGCGTTTTCTGGATTGTGTTGATGGCCAACATCCAGTTTATCTTAGATGAGTTTTTTAATGTGGTTACTTTCTTTCTCTTTGGCTTGGTCATGTACGCAGGTTTGTTCTATTTCATAGACAATGCCAAGACAGGTGTAAGTACCAAAGTATATATGGAAATGGCTCTGAAACGAGGTCTATTTACCTTGGTGCCTTTGGCTTGGTATTTCTTTGCCAATAACCCATTGATGATAAAACTGCAAGAGAAAGTTGATTTTTTAAGACAAAGAAACTAGTTAACTAGTCTCTTTGTCAGCTTCGTTCTCTTTTTCCTTGGTTTCATATTGTTGAAAAGACCTTTCGAGGCGGCGCTTTACAATTCCTTTCAGTCGTCTCGGTGAGATAACTTTGATGTGCTCCCCAAAGCCTAGAATTTCTCGCTCTAGCTCAAAATTCCATACAACGTCTATGCTGAACGTGGTGCCGTCTTCTTCCTCTTTTATAATTTGCTGTGAACTATGCAGTGGTTTGGTAATGATATAAGGAGAGTGCTCCTTGGCAATTTTCAATACTATTTTTTGAGCGATCATATTAGGCGTCTTTGAGACTCCTATAGAATCACTGTAATATGAAAACACGTCAAAGTCAGGTTTCTTATAACTTTCATCGGGTAGCTCTTCAATTCTTTTGATCCTATCCAAGGCAAAGTTGATCAAGAGGTTTTTATTGTTTTTACCCAACATAAACCAACGATTTCTGTACTCTTTTAAGAGATAAGGATAGAAGATGATCTCACTTGCAGCCCTTGCCTTGAATGATTGATAAGTGACTTTTAAGGTACACTTATTGATGATAGCCCTGTGAATTGGGTCAATGAGATCTAAACCCCTGAGAAGATCATTCTTTTCGAATTCGATGTAGGAATTGCTCTTGTTCTGTTGTGTATAGAGCTTGCTTTCCAATTTGGTAACCATACCACTCAGTTCTTGAAAGTAGCTAAAGCCCTTAAATTGCTTCAATACGCCTAGTACCTCAGTGAGTATGCCCAAGTCTTGATTGGTTAAAGGAGAGTTGGTAATGCTGTAGTTTTTGTCCTCATAAGTATAGAACTTCTTGTCGAGCACTACAATGGGGGCGTTGTAGCCGAGTTTTTCACTACGCATGTTTTGAATGTCGAGCTGTATGGTACGTTTACTTACTCCATCAGAAATGCCCTCATATTCATACAAGGCATCAGAACAGGCCTCCATAAGGTCTTCCAGCGTCCACTTGCGCATGCGATTGGTAAGGCAATTGTCTATGGTTTTGTACCTAATAAGTGCCAATTTATTGATCGACATAAGCTTTATCGTTTGGTTATTATCTATTACGAAGGTAAAGGTTTTTATTTGCTGCGCAATGTATTTGCGCAAGGTGTTTTGTGGTGGAAATAAAAAATCGAATGGTAGGAAAGGCGTGATTTTTCTTCAAATATAGTAGTGTGGTTTTATAATTAATGAAGCTCCGATATGCTCAAATAGTTTTTGGTGATTTTAAAGTTATGTATTTTGATTACTTTTATGGCTTTCGTAACAATAACTTCATTAAACTTAATTGAAAATGAAAAGAATCTTTTACAGCTTTATTTTAGGCATTGCTTTTTTTGCGGTGCAAGAACTCAATGCACAATGCTACAAAGCTTTGGATGCTTGCACCAGTCGAACTGCAATGATCAAATATGATGGTACACTCTGGGCTTGGGGTCAAAATGATATTGGACAATTGGGTGATAGCACCACAATTGGGAAGCTCATCCCTACTCAAGTTGGATTAGATACAGATTGGAAATGTATTTCCATTGGGTATAATTATTCGGTGGCAATTAAGAACAATGGTACATTGTGGTTTTGGGGAGGAACATTTAAAAGTCCTACACAATTAGGTACAAGCACTGATTGGGATACTGTTTCGACTGCGCTTAGTCATACATTAGGGCTCAAAAAAGATGGTTCGATTTGGGCATGGGGAACGAACAGTTATGGGGAACTAGGGGTTAATCCTTCTGTGATTCTTAATTTAGAAATACCTACAAGAATGGGGGAAGCCTATTGGTCAAGGATCAATACACACGATAATTTGAGTTTTGGTGTAAGACAAGACGGAACTTTATGGGCTTGGGGTCGAAATTTTTGGAAAAACTTAGCGGATACTACTTCTGATAGGTATTATAACCCGAAGCAAGTAGGAATAGATCATGATTGGAAAGACGTAGTTTGTTGGCAGACTTACACCTTGGCACTCAAAAAGGATGGTTCACTTTGGGGATGGGGCAGCAATTATAGTGGACAGTTAGCCAATGGAACCTCTGGTGGTTTATTTGGAATACCTAAGAAGATAAATGAGGAGACTGGCTGGAAATCTGTTGCGGCTTCTGGTGAGGGCTCTGTCGCGGTTAAAAATGATGGCTCACTTTGGTTTTGGGGGACAGATATCAATAGGAAAGAATATTTATATCCGACTCAAATAGGTACTGATTTGGACTGGGATCATGTGGTGTCTAGAGGTTTTCACTATATAGCAACTAAAAAAGATGGTTCATTGTATGCTTGGGGTTATAATCATCAAGGAGGGTTCGGAAATGGTACCAAGACAAATTCTTCTTTGCCTCAATTTAGTTTTGCGGTTAATTGTACCATTACGAGATTGCAAGAGTTTACAGAGGAATACTTACAGGTTTACCCAAACCCAAGCGTTGAAGGTTTGTTTCGGATTCAGAACAGTGATGAAGTATTGAAGTTTATACTCAGCAATACTTTAGGGGGCAGCAAGAAATTGCCGCAGAAAAGGGCCTTATTGATCTTTCGACTTATCCTTCAGGTGTTTATTTCCTTAAAATACAATACAAGGATAACTCAATGGTTACTCATAAACTTGTTAAGGGTTAAAGAGTTTCTTTTAAGAATGATTTGGGTATTGAATGTTTTTAAAATCGTCCAGAAATGAAGTGCTATCTATGGATAAGTATCTTTCTCATATCTAAACTTAGCTTCTCGCAAGAAGCGTCCAATTTTACATTAAAAGCACCCGATAGCCTAAGTGCACAATCTCAACCCTTAAAGCTTTGGGCAACGCAATATTATATCCCGTCTTTGAAATCAAGTGGTAGCATTCTCTTTAGAGATGCCAAGGGCAAAGCAATGGGTGTATTCGCGGACACCTGTGGCTACTGTAAGGCAGCCTTGGAAGGTACTGTGTACATAACTGATTCACTTGGCAAAGTGATCTTACTGAACGTGGCAGGGAATGGAACTGTGCCCTTCATCGATTGTCGAGCGTGTAGCACGTATCGCGATAGTAAACTCGATAGGGAGAACTGGGGGAGCAAAGTTTGGGTAAAAGCATCGGGCTATGGCTTGGGAGTGAAAAACTACAAACTTGTTCCTTACAGAACCATCGCGGTAGATCCTACACAGATTGCTTATGGTTCGGTTATTTATATACCTTTGGCAAGAGGTGTCAAAATAAAACTGCCAACAGGTGAAGAGGTGGTGCACGACGGATACTTTTTTGCGGGAGATACTGGTTCTGCCATTAAGGGCACGCACATAGATGTGTTTACAGGCATTCAGAGCGGCAATCCTTTTGTTTCCTTCCTCAAATCAAAACCACAAGAGACTTTTCAGGCCTTCGTGATCACCGACTCCGCCTTGATAAACCAAATGAAGCAATTGCATTTAAAGTGATTACTTTCTCATGGGTTACCTATTTTTTACGGCGTTTTAGTGTCATAAAATAGCATTGACCTATTAGGATTGATATCAAGTCCTTTAAAAACCATTTAAGAGCTTTTAGAAAATTTATGACGATTTATCGCCTTGCATAAATGATATCAGGAGTTTACACAATTTGGTTTATACTCTCATCATAATAATATAGAGAAGAATTGATAAATTTGCATTTCAAATAACAAGACTTATTTCCAATGAAAAAGATCAATTTTATACTCATTTGTATTGTGAGCACCTACTGCTACGCAACTAGTAGTTCCTTCTATGTCTTTGCCAAATCGGGACTCAACCTACGAGCGGAGGCCAACACCAGTGCCAAGGTTCTTACTACCATTGCCTATGGCGAGGAGGTAAGTCTGTTGGCCGACTATATCGCTGAAATTACCATAGACCACCTAAAAGGCTATTGGGTGAAGGTCAAGTACAAAACCTTTACGGGGTACTTAGTGAATACTTATCTGCTGCCCAATCAAGCACCCCAAGGCACGACAAGGGACATGACTGCTTATATAGCACAAGTAACCTCGCTGGCCTACAAAACAGAAGTGTTGAGCAGCTATGCAGAAGGGGTAGAAGGTGGTCTCAATATCCAAAAGACCTTTTACCATAACGGAATGGAGCTACATTACCTAGAAGGGAGCGAATCCACAGAAAACATATATTTCTTGCCCTTTTGGAAGAAAGAAAATGCCTTCCTCCTGCTCAAAAGCCTTACGGAATTTCAGATCATCAATGAGTTTGGTATAGAATACCCATCGGCAAACAAGGTCTACAAGAAGGGGGATCGCACAGTAGAGGTAAATGTATTGCAAGACTCCGATGCGTTTAGCATTTATTATCTTGGTGAGTCCATTACGACCATCACCATTTCAGAACAAGGCAACCAAATAGTAATATCGATAGCCAAAGAAGCTTAAAAGATGATCATTCATCTGTTTAACAGTCCATAACAATGAACAAACTCCTGCTCATCATCTCCACACTCATCAGTTCACTGCTCTTTGCAGAGAACTCAACTTTTTACGTTTTTGCCAAATCGGGGCTCAATCTACGTACTCAGGCGAATACCAATGCTACCATACTCACCACCATAGCCTACGCAGAACCTGTGACTCTCATAAGTGGTTATGAAGGCGAGATCACTATTGACCATATAAAAGGCAACTGGATCAAGGTCAAGTATAAAACATTTACGGGTTATCTTGTAAACACCTACCTGCTTCCACACAAAGTACCCATGGGACAAGTACGCTCAATGGAAGTCTATATCTCACAAATCAGTAGTATCGCGTTTCAAACCGAACCCATCAGCAAAACGGCTTTGGAGCAGGAAGAAAGTAGCTTTTCGGCAACCAAGACTTTCTATAAAAACGGAATGGAAATCCATAATTTTTCTGGCATTGAATACAGCGAATATCAATATTACCTACCCTTTTGGTCCAAAGCCAATGCCTTCATGTTGCTCAAAAGCCTTGATGATTTCAAATTTTTGAACGAATTTGGTATCGTATACCCTACGGCATCCAAAGTTTACAAAAAAGGCGACAAAACTATTGACGTGAAGGTATCACCGGGCAACGACTCCATCGAATTCTATTACATGAACGAAACGCTTACCGTAATTAACATTACCACCATTGGCAATCAAGTTGTCATATCGGTAGGTTACGGTGCCTGAAACTGACCAGCAACACAAGGATCATCTTGTAGCTCACAGGGCGCAATCAAAGAATTTTAATTGACATTTGATGCTAAAAACAAATAGGCTCCCGCCAAGACATGACAGGAGCCTATTGTTTCGTATACCACCAGACCACTCGAGGTGTTCCAGCATCTTACAGTTTAGTTCTTCATTACTTTCACTCTAGCAACAGAACCATTCATCTTGCGCTCTACAAAATAGATACCGTTTTCCAAGTGCGACATTGCGATGTTTGGGTCATTGCTTGTTGCCGTAAACGACAACACTTCATGACCTAGCATATCATACACTTTGAGCAAATCGCCTTCTTTTACATTTTGCAAAGTAAGTTGATCCTTGAAGGGATTTGGGAACACGGCAAGTTTTCTTTGTATTTGCGTATCGTTCACGGCAGACACTCCAGTAAAGGCAAAACCATCGAACTTCACACTTTTAAGCTTGGTTACATTTTTTTTCTTTGGTATGTAAAGAAGCCAAATACTCGCCGATGTACCTCCTTGGCTATCATATACTATAGGACAAGAAAAGGCAGACCAAGTTTTAGTATTAGGAATAAGTTCGGTATAACCCTGCCCTAAAGTATCACCATTGTCATTCATGATTGCAACAGATATTATGATAGAATCGCTATTGTCAAAGCCTTCTGTAGACAAATAACCTGTAAACTCTGTAGGATCACTACTGCACGGCAATACAGAGAGAAGGTCGCCACCAAGCTGTACAGAGTCGGCCTTAAGAGGATCAGCTCTCAATTCTACGGAATACTTACCTGCATAGGCATCAGTACTTTTGTAGATACCTGGTTTTATTCCCGAAAACGCCCCTATCAATAAAGACAAAAATGGACTCCAATCCTCTGGTCTTTCATAATAAGAAGCTCCACCAAGCAGACCAGAAACGGAATCGGGCTGCCAAGTTTCAAAACTAGAATTGCTGATATTGCACTGAGCGGTTAACGAATTAACCATCATGCAAATACTTAGAGATAGTAATACTTTCTTCATATTCAATTTTGATTTTAATTTAAACAATGATGCAAAGGTACCCTATAAATGAAAAAGTCGCAAAATTGGGACTAGCAAACAAAAGCGCCAATCTCTCAAAAACAAAAAGCCGCTAGATCTCCCCAGCGGCTTTTGAGTTTTTTAAAAGACCAGTACTTATTCTACAATAATTTTTTCAGCTTTGCCATCCGTCTTTAAAATATAAACACCTGGTGTTACTTGTCCGACATTAATACGATCAGCATTATGACCCTTCATCACCTCTAAGCCTTTTCCGTCAATAAGAACATATTCACCTGCTTGTCCACCGAAATACAACAACCCATCTTTCACAGGATTTGGATAAGGCCTGTTGAGATCCGCGTCAAGTGCTTTGGCATCTTCGGCAACTTGGGTTCCTGATGTTAAAGATTCCTTGCGACCTCTTGCGACTCCATAAGCACTGTTAAATGGATCTATATTTACCGTAGTTGTGATATTTCCAATATATGTTTGATCATAACCCTCAACCACAACATAATATTGTCCAGGATTGAGATTCATCTTAATGGATGCATAGTAATCATTAGCTTGGCCAGCGGCGCAGATCCTTCCTCCAAAACCACGGTCATCATTATACTCCACATAAGCTCTATCGCCGTTATACAAAGTCAAATAGGTATCAGTTACCTGTGAATTGCAAGTCTGTATCGTAACCAACGATGCAGCAGTAAGTGTAAACGAATATACTATATCATCCACTTGTTGGCCCAGATCATTGTCGAGTCCATTATTAGGCATATTGTTCAAGGTGCTTTGGTAATACGCAGCCCCACTGTTCATAACAACTGGTCTCTCAAAAGAAGACCCAACCTTTTTAGGAATCGAGGTATTGCTTAATACCCAAATAGGATCATTAGCATCCACCCCATCTGTCGAGCCTAACCTACCATGATTCACAGTAGTGTTGTGCAAGCTAAAACCTTTTTGTCCTGCACCTTCGTTAAGTCTCCAATAGCCCACAAGCCCACTTGAATTACCCGCAATTGATTTGTTTGCATAGGCACTGATATCAGAAGCTTGACGTGCAAGCCCCCATACACGCACCTCTGAAATTTCACCTTTAAAGTAGCAATTAGACGAATTACCAATATCATGGCCAATTCTCACATTGGCAGTGGAACTAATATTGTCCGCACCAGCCAAGATGGGTCTTGACATCATATAGTTACCATCAACATAGAAGCTAAGCTGTCCATTGGTTCTTGAAGCAGCCAACTTATGTACTTGATTATCCAGTAGTGCCGGGCAGTTAGAGCAAGGATAGTTTGTGTTTTGAATATTCACCCAAGGTATCCCGCCGTTCATAAACAATATGATACCATTAGCACCCGTGCTTGTTCTGTTTGAAAACAAAGTAGGATATGTTACATTTTGAGTAGTATTTGCTTTAAATCTTGCCTCAATAGTGAAATCACCTGTACCTATGTTGTTAACTGCAGAATAAGCGGGCACTTCCACATAGTCATTCACACCATCAAAGGATAAAGTATTAAGAGCACCATAGCTTCCATCTATCTGATCTGGCAAAGTATAGATTCCCCCCGTAGTAGACAGTGGATTTGTTACTGTAATTGTCTTGATGATAGATGGACTTGCGGCAGATGGGTCGAAACCTTTGAGTTGTGTACCATTTGATCCATAGATCAAACCGTCCATTGCCAGCTCCAATTGTGAGTTGCCTAGGTCTGTGGCACCAGACACAGAAATAGAAGTCAATGTCGCCTGATCTACTTTACCAGTAGAGAGATCTATACAACCAATACCACCAGACTTCTTGGTAAAGAAAAGCTTTTTGCTATCCGCAGAAAACTCAAGTCCAGTGATACCTGTAGTCCCTGGAACATTGATTACAACAGTAGGATAAGGTGCATCAAAAGCTGTGAAATAGTATCCTGTAAGATAAATAGTACCACTGTTGTAGCTGCCCCAAGCTGAAAACCTCGCATTGGGTGAAATTTCAAGTTCTTGCGTAGCAAACGAAGTACTTGCTGTCGGATACACATTAGGCCCAGCAATAACCGCCTCATACCAATCCCCGCGCGTATTTTGTCCAGAATTTACTATTCCTGTTGAGCTCACCCAATAGAGTCTCTCCATAGGTACAGTAGCCGTATGTGCGACATCATAGTCGTCATAATACGTAGTGTACATTTGCCCAGCAATGACCAAGCCTCTATCTGGATGGTACGCCATCCCTATAAGATCGTCACAGACATTTTGAAGTTGCTGTTCAGAATTGTTAACGTAGCTAAGCACTCCCGTTGTTGGGTTATAGGTGTATTTGGCATAAAAAATATAGCCAGTACATGGGTAGAACCCACCCCCTGTTATAAAATCGTACGAGAGGATGTAATAGTCATTGGGCGCATTAGGAATGGGAATAATACAGGTTTCATAAATGAATTTGTGCGTATACAGTGTATTCCCAGCCTTGTCCTTTATTTTCCCTTCTGTACAATAAAACCTTATCGATCCATCGGCATCGTATACGGCATTGGCCGAATAACTAGATCCAACCACGTTTGATAAGGCAGGACTTGGTAGTGCACTTACGGCACCTGTCTGCATATTTACAGAATTGGGAGGAAATACCCAATACGGGTTTTGTGCAGACGAGTCTATTGCTGATACAAGCAATAGTGACGAGACACTTATGCCTCGCTTGAAGGCATTAAAAAGATTACTGATTTTCATAAAAAGTAAATTATTATTTGGTTTAAATATTCTTTTAGTTTTAGAAATACATATCGAGCATTGGTCAAATAGTTCTCTTAGGCGATCAATAGCTACTAAGGATTTAAAGGGCTCAATATGAAAACAAAGCTACCTCTTAATTATTGTCCAAAAAATAGCCCTAAATGGCTATTTTTTGAACATAAGTAATGCATTAAACTCTCCATTTTTGACATTTCAAACAATACCTAAAATCATATCCTATCAACCCCAGAATATCAATTGTTTTTTCAGCAAACCGCTCATTCGCTCTGCAATTGCTTTGCTTAAGGGCATATACGCCCAACTCTCTCACTGCAAATTCCGTAGTAGTCTTCAGCTTCTGTAATTCATTTTTTCCCTACACAAGCATGCCTTTATCAAGACTTGAAACACATTAAAATGAGGACATTCTATTTTCTAGCGTTAGCCACGCTCATCGCTTCCTGTAGCAAGAAGGGTATCATTTCCATGAACGTACAAGAACCCGCAGAGGTGCGTGTACCTGCGGCCATCAAAAAATTGGGTATCGTAAACAGGACACTCCCTACCAAAGAAACCAAACCGCTCGACGATATAGAAAAGGCACTTTCGCTGGAAGGCAAGAACTTAGACAAAGACGGGGCCGAGAGCAGTGTAAACGGCCTCAAAAACGAACTCTCTAAAAATGACCGATTCCCTGAGCTAAAAATCATTGACGAAAAAGACCTCAAAACCATAGGTGCGGGTATGTTTCCTGCGGCACTCAACTGGGAGCAGGTCGCTAAGATCTGTAAGGCGCAGCAGGTAGACGGCTTGGTATCCTTGGAGTTTTTTGACACCAATACCAAGCTCAACTTCACCGCCAATACCACTACAGTAAATACCCCCTTGGGCAATGTGCCCGCGATCAACCACCACGCCACTATGATAACCACGGTGAACACTGGCTGGCGCTTTTACGACCCTATAGACAAAAGAGTACTCGACGAATACCGCCTTTCACGCAGTCTTACATTTACCAGCAATGGCATAAACCCCCTTACGGCTGCAAAAGCGCTCATCGACAGAAAGGAGGCCGTAAACCAAGCCTCAAGCCAAGTGGCTGAAGCTTATGCGGGCAGGTTGGTCCCCTACTGGATCAGGGTATCGAGAGACTACTACCTCAAAGGCAACGACCAACTCAAGATGGCCGCCAGAAAGGCACAAGCAGGCAACTGGGATGGTGCCGCACAAATCTGGAAGAACGAGAGTGCCAACAGCGATCCCAAAATCGCAGGTAGGGCTTGCTATAACTATGCGATCATACATGAGATCAACGGTGACCTAGACGAGGCCATCAAATGGGCGCAAAAAGCCTATGAAGACTTTAATGAAAAGCTGGCCCTCAACTACGTACGTGTGCTACAAAACCGTAAAGAAAGAATCAAAAACTTGAATAATTAAAAACTATTTGCTTACCAACAAAAAAGCCTCAGGATCGCTTCTGAGGCTTTTTTGTTGGTAGCGGATACGGGAATTGAACCAGTATCTGTTCCTTATGAGAGAACCGTTCTAACCATTGAACCAATCCGCCAGTTGTAATAATATTTCTTGTAACCTTGGTGGGACTCGAACCCACATTCCCTCTCGGGCAGTATGGCTGTAAATACGCTTCCCTACTCCTTTCGTTTCGGTGCAACTGTAACCTCTGACCATTCTGGTGCATGACTAGAACGGTATGATCCACACACTACACGGCTCCTGATTTCTCCGCAGCTTTTTCCTTTTAAGCTACAAGGTCATTTGTTTTTTAGATAACCGTAGCCAAGAAATCTTGGCTACGGAGTCATATTAGATAAAGGGCTACAAGCGGCAAAGGTTCGGTTTCAATTATCATAAGAAGTAACCCTTGCCCACGGCACCTTTTAAAAGGAAGGTTGGCTGTTTGTGTTTTTTAAGAAGAATGGGTAAAGAGCGAAACAAGAACAAATGTGCTCTACCACCTGAGCTATTCCAAGATGACTCGGAAGCAGGACTCGAACCTGCGACCCCACGATTAAAAGTCGAAGTAACTCGTTTCTACGACACCATTCTCTTTAGATGCTAGACTATAGAATTTATTTTTAGATATATGTTTTTGACAATTTCTTTAATCCAAAGTCTAACCTCTAAGGTCTTTTTTTAAAACGGACAAAAAGCTATAAGAGTCTTTTTGGCTGATATTTTACCACTAAACTATCCCGACAAGCGGTCACAGGAATCGAACCCGTGTCAACAGCGTGGATCGAAGTATCTCTTACATACGGCACCGTTTTTTTTAGATTTAGAATTCATTTTTAGTTTTAAGCTTCAGAAAAATTTTAAATCTAAAGTCTTATATCTAAACTCTTTTATAGAAATGGGCAAGGAGCGAATAGAGAACGTTTGGTATGCTGTCCGATTACACTACAAGGCTATGCCTACTAATTTATGTAGCCTTGGTGGGACTTGAACCCACATCTCCCGATTTAGATTCGAAGTAACTCTGTTCTACGGCACCATTTTTATTAGACTTTAGATGTTAGACTTTATTTTTAAGCTTCAGAATAATTTTAAACTAAAATCTTTAATCTTTTCTCTTTAATCTTATATCTACTTGTGTCTTTAAATCAATTGGGCAAAAATCAATAAGAGTTTTTCTAACCATTGCTCTACCTGACTGAGCTATTCCGACATTGTCGGAAGTGCGATTCGAACGCACGCCCCATAGATCCCCAACGAAGTATCTCTTACTTACGGCACCAATTTTTGACATTTGACAACAGCATGATCATCAAAATCTTTAACCCGAAAATCACAATAGACTTTGTTATGAGATCCATAATTACAATATAATGAGGATTTTGGAGTCGAAATTTGAGTAAGAATTTAGTGTACTAAATTGAGCTCAAATTTTGATGAAAAATTCTCAGTAT
>CAMFLX010000098.1 GCA_945957555.1 uncultured Cytophagales bacterium | reverse complement strand
CGAATTTAGGATCAAACATTCCCCTTGCTGTCCTGATCTCAAGTTTGGATAGATCATCTAATAATTTAGCTTGTTTTACAATAGGATGGTTATCTAATACTAATTTATAGTAAGTTTCATAGCTAAGCGTTTTTTGGGCAAAGATTACGACAGCGGGTATGCAAAAGCAAACAACCAACGTTAATATTAAAAATAGACGATTCAATATATATTGTCGATGCATATAATTAATATTCCTTTTTATCATCAGTATCTTCTGGTTTAGCTTTTAGGCTAGGAGGGAAGCCATTAAGTTGTCTCCATATTTCATACCAGATCGGTACCTCGTCTAGCATGGCCCAACCTTGTACGCCAGAGCCCATGCGCAGTTGTTTGGGCCAAGGTTCATCGTGTTCGTCAGGAGTAACGATCACCCTGAATTTACCATTTTTGTTTTCAACTCTGTCAATAACTTCTATCTTACCTCCAAAAGTACCAACAGCTACACTTGGCCACCCAGAAAACTGTAGTGCTGGCCATCCGTCAAATTCTAGTCTAACTTTACGACCAATTGAAAGGAGGGGCACATCCATAGGATATACATAGATTTCAGCAGCCATCTTAGGGTTTTCCGGCATAATAGAAGTTACAGATTCCCCCTCTTTGATAATCTCTCCCAGACCTGCTTGAAGTGCTTGAACGATGTATCCGTTTTGCGGTGCATACACAACATATTGTTCGTTTCTGATATCAATATTGGCGATTTCGTTTTTGAGTTTGGAGATCTCTCCTTCGGAATTAGCCAAGTAGACCAAGGCCGAGCTTTTTTCTGATTTGGCTTTAGAGATCTTGTCCGAGTATTCGGCAATCACCGAATTAAGTTCTATTCGTGCATTGAGAACCTCATTTTTGGAGGCGTCTACTTTGTTTTCATACGATACCAGTTTAGCTGTACTTTCTTGTAGTTTAGCTTTCCTTTTTTCTAATTCATAGAGTGCAATAAGTCCTTGTTCGTACATTTTTAAACTTCTATCATATTGATTTTGAGCAATACTGAAGTTGTTTTTCTCTGCTACAAAGTCTGCACTATCACTTTTGTTTTTGAGAATTGATTGCTTGAGTTTGTTTTTGGCCTTCTCAAGGCTATATCTATTTGCATTTTCAAGAGCTTCGATTTGACTATCTATAGCTTCGATCTTGTTCCTGCTTGAATTGATAGCTTGTTCTTTTGCGTAAAACTGTTCTTGTAGCCTTATACTCAAATTGGGATCAAAGTATTTTTCTTTTACCTCTGTAAGTGTTAATATGGGTTCCCCTTTTTTGATATGTTGGCCTTCGTGTACATGCCATTTCTCTATTTTACCTGCAATCGTGGATTCTATTTTTTGAGGCCTATCTTCAGGATAAAGTGCAATCACGTCGCCTTGGACAGAAAAGATGTTTTGCTGCCAAGGCAAGAACATGATGATGAACGATATGGAAAATATACCTAGCAGAGAATAAGCTACCAGCCTACCAAATCTATGACTGTGCAGCATACTCATAGAATATAGCTCTGAACTATCAAATTTTCCCTTAATGGTGTTTTTGGATAATTGTAACATAAATCTTTAGTTCTTAGAATCGTTAAACCAATTGATTTTAGTAAGATTTTCAAAAGTGTCTTCTATGGCTACATAGCCATTGTCTAAGACCAGTATTCTATCGCAGAAAGCTAAAAAAGCAGGATCATTACTCACACAGATCATGGTCCATTTGTTTTTGGGGTCGAATAAGAAATTTAGGATTTTCAATTTTTCTGATTTGTCTAAGGTGCCCAAAAAGTCGTTAATGATGAGCAATCTTGGTTTTTCGGCTATGGCCCTTGCAAGACATATTTTTTTGATTGTAGAAGTAGAGAATCCTTTTCCTCCAGCGATCATTTGAGTGTTGAGACCATCAGGTAGTGCATTTACGGTGTCAGCTAGACCAACATTTTCTATGGCATTCATAACATCATAAATGTTGGTTCTTGTGATTCCCATAGATATGTTTTCGAAGATGGTCCCATCAAATACATGCTCCTCTGAAACATAAATTCCTACGTTATCACGAAGACTATTGATATCAATGTCTCTCAAAGATAAGCCGTCTATGGTGATAGCTCCTTCGTAATTGTGTAGTATCCCCGCCAATATCTGCATCAAGGTGTTTTTTCCAGAGTTTGAATTGCCAGAAATGGCGACCTTCTCTCCAGCTTTTATGGAAAAGTTGACTTCATTTAAGCTGACCTTGGTACTATTTTCGTATTGATATTTGACCTTGTTGACTTTAAGTTCTACTCCAATTTCATTTTCAGTCCTAGGAATGATTGCTCCTTGTTCTTTCTCCAAAGGTAGATCAGTTACATTGCCTATCTTGTCAAGAGCGGTAAGGAGATCATAAATGACATCCATACTTACGATGATTTTTTCAACAGCCCCTATGATCAAAATGATAACGATCTCCGAGGCAACAAACTGACCTAATGTAATCTCTTTGTTGGTTACAAGCAATGAGCCCATGATTAAGACCCCTCCGGTAATGATCGTTTTGAATACGATAATAAAGGTGTATTGATTGATTAATACGCCAAAGTGAGCTTTCCTAGATTTAAGGTAATTGTTTAGGTAGTAATCCATTTTTTGCAATGGCAAGTTGGTAAAGCCTGCGAGTTTAAATGGAATGAGGGTTCTACCAAGTTCCTGTAACCAATGTGCAATTTTATATTTATATTTAGATTCATAAATACTAGTTTTAAGCCCTTTGGGGCCTGTGGCTACAAAAAGCATGGTCAAGATAGCAATGAGAACTATACCGAAGAAAATAAATATGGGATGGTAGAAAGACAATAGCACCATTCCAAAAACGATTTGTAAAAGTGCGGAAGAGATTTCGATTAATAGTTTTGGAAGCCCCTTTTGGACTGTAAGAATATCAAAAAATCTGTTCATTAGTTCAGGGGGGTATTCCTCGAGGATACTTTCTGAACGTATTTTAGGGATTCTATAGGCAAATTCAAACGCTGCTTTTGCAAAAACCCTGCGTTGTAGGATCTCTACCATCGAAGTCTGTAAAATCTGTAAGACTCCTCCTATTACTATACCCAGTATGACCCCGATAATCAATAAAATTACGGAATTGAAGACCATCCCACTGGATATTAAGTTGATAATTGCTTGAACTCCCAATGGAAGAGAGAGGGATATCAAACCAATAGCAACTGCATATACATAAATATAACCAATTTCTTTCCGCTCAGTACTCAGTAGCCTAAATAAACGACGTAATGGGGTATATTCTTTGTCATCTGCATAATCGTCCTTGTTGAGGTTAGGACTGATTAGTGAATTGATCGATGCTGGTGAAAGAAAAATAATCTGACTTTCATACTTGCTTCCAAATTCAGATTTTCTTAGAAAGTTGTCAAGATCATTAATATGAAACTTGTGTTTAGTAAAAGAATGATCCTTATCAAGTCTAAAACAGGAAATTCCTCCAAACGTTTTTTGTAAAATGACAGGGATGATTTTGCCTCTACTATTTCTTTCAAATACTAAAAAAGGGAAATCGAATTTTTTAATAATATTTACAAAATCATCTTGAGTGGAATAGTGCTGAATAAGCATTAACTGGATTTTATTACCAGTTTCTATGAGATCATTTGTAAGTGTTACTATGTCATCTTCATCCGTATTGTCATTGAGGTGAAGTATATTACTCTTGAATTCAAAGGGGTTATAATTGTGAGAAATTAGTTTAGCTATTTTTTCAATAATAACGTGAGCTTTTGTTTTCTCCATATAATTTTGTTGGGGGTTATATTCTATTTAATGAAACTCATTACGATTTGCCCAAGATAAACACTGGTCTAGTGATCATACAAATAGATAATAAGTACATTTAATAATGCTCGTAAATATAAGCTCATATTGCAAAAATGCAAAATTAATTAATGATAACTATGGCGCTCTACGTAGAAAATACCACCTCATAACCGGTATAAATACTTATTAATTTCTCAATTCCATTTTAATGTCTCGTACTTCTGATTTTGTAATCTTCTTTTACGATAATTTAGATTGATCAAAATGCTTAACAGAGCTAAATCAATAGTTAGTTACGCTATTTACAATTAAAACTCTAGAATATAACTATTATCTCTGTAGATCCTTAACTTGCTTTTTAACTCCTTACGAGCTATATGGATTCTATTCTTTACGGTTCCAAGCGGTACTTTCAGCCTTTTGGCTATTTCTTCGTATTTAAAACCTTTAAAGTATAATTCAAATGGAACCTTTACCTCGTCGTCAAGTCTTGAAATAGCTTCGTTTATATCTTTTTGAGCAAAAGAGGAAATGGCATCATTTATAGATACGTTTTGAGACGAATTGATATAATACAGGTTTTCTGTAGTATCTATAAATGTATTTTTCTTTACCATTTTTTGATAGTTCGTTATGAACGTATTTTTCATGATGATATACAGCCAGCCCTTTAAGTTTGTACCATCAGTAAACTTCTCCTTATTTAGGAACGCTTTCATGAGCGTGTCTTGTACCAAGTCATTGGCTTCCTCAAAATCTTTTGTAAGGCGTAATGCGAATGGTTTTAACGCTTTTGATGCCTCATTTAAACTAAAATTAAATTCTACCGCTGTCATAAAAATTTGTTTAACTTATTAAATACAAAGCTAAACAAAATTTAATAAAAGACAATATTTTGTTTAATGTTTTTGTGTATATAATAAACATAATTTAGTGTATAAGCTGTAGAATCTAAAGATTAAGGGCGTACCTCCCTTAAAACTTAATTTTAACACCGTATGATATTTGTTCATAAATCATATTTTTGTAAAAAAAAGGAATATGGCCACGGCAAATAAAAATTTGAATGATTATATAGATCGTAACATAAAAGATATTTCAAGAAAAAAAATAGGCATTGTAGTTTCTGAGTGGAATTATGAAATCACAGAAGTACTTTATTCAGGCGCTTATGAGACCCTAGTTAAGTATGGTGCAAAGCCCGAAAATGTTACAAGAATTGATGTGCCTGGTAGTTTTGAGCTTTCTTTAGGGGCACAAAAAATGGCTAAAAAGGAGAAGATTGATGCTGTGATTGCATTGGGCTGCGTAATTCAAGGAGAAACCAAACACTTCGATTTTGTATGTCAGGCAGTTGCCTATGGTATCACGGAAGTTGCTTTGAAGTTTAACAAACCAGTGATATTTGGTGTGCTCACGACTGATAATTTAGAGCAAGCAAAAGATAGGGCAGGGGGAAAGCACGGAAATAAAGGTGTTGAAGCTGCAATTACGGCAATTAAAATGTTGGGAATATAGTGCTCGATGATTTTTCTGATAAATTAAAAGCTTTTTATACAGCGGTTTCGCCTGTTCAAGAATTAGTCACAGAACTTAGTCAAGAAAAATCAGTACGGATATTTGTAAAAAGGGATGATTTGATTCATCCCTTAGTAATGGGTAACAAGTGGAGGAAACTAAAGTATAATTTGCAAGCTGCATATAGCGCGGGTATAGATACGTTGTTGACTTTTGGAGGTGCTTATTCTAATCATATTATTGCAACTGCTTCTGCGGGAGCTCATTTTGGATTTAGGACTGTTGGGGTTATCAGAGGAGAGGAACTTTCAGTAGATAGTAATAACAGACTTATTGAAGTGTCCAATCTGGGGATGAGATTATATTTTATGGATCGTGAGACCTATAAACTTAGGTACGATGTTTCACTACATGATAGGCTTAGGGACTTATATGGGCAAATCTATATTATACCAGAAGGGGGAAGCAATGAGCTGGCTCTTAAGGGTAGCTCCGAAATCGTACCAGAATTACCTCAAAGATATGACTACTACTGTTGCTCATGTGGAACTGGCACTACTGCTGCGGGAATGGCGTCCACAATACCTCTCGATTCACAATTGATTATATTCCCTTCATTATCAAAGATTAAGGAACAAGAATCTTTGGTGCACTCTTATGCGAGGTCCAATAATGTTTTGTTTAATACAGACTACTTATTTGGCGGATATGCGAAATCAGGCTCAGATTTGACTTCATTCATGGCAACTTTTCAAATTCCACTAGATTCGGTATATACCTCTAAACTTTTTTATGGTGTTTACGACCTTTTACGAAATGATTATTTCCCCAGAAATTCCTCTGTATTGCTGTACCATAGTGGTGGATATAGTTTAGAATAGTTTTTGGGATAAACATAGGATTTGATTTGCAATTTATTCGTTAATTATAAAGGCATATATTTGTTGATGAACATACTTGGCATGTTACTGCTCTCAAAACTACTATAATCATCTAAATTTGTTTGACGAGGTCTCGTGCTAATGAGATTAAATTCAGAGTAAATCAAAAGAGATGGGGAAGATTTTATTTGCAATGTATCCTGAATCTTCTGCACATCAAGAAATAGCTTTTGATAGTTGTAATTTTTACTTTGTTTGAACGCTATTGCACTTCGGTTTTTTAATACATCTAATGATTTTGTACTTGAATTCTTTTTTCCATTCAAAAGTAGGACTATTTGCTTTAATCCTAAATATAATGATGGGATGAAGTGGTATTGATTATATAGATGTAAACTCATATCACTTAACAATTTAGCCTAAACAAATATACAGTGTTGGTAGTTTCTGTTTGTCCCCCTTTTAGGGTGAAAATGATACTATGTTTATAAAAGATAATTTATAGGTCATTATTTGTTTATATATATATTTTAATTCAAAATAAATCATTATTGTTAGGTTTCCTCCGTATTTTCCCTGATACGAATCATAAAAAAAGCCAAAGTTTTAGACTTTGGCTTTTTTTATATTGATTTCGTAAAATTTATGGTTGTATCCTGTCTACCATTTGTTTGTATAAGGATTCATATTTTTTAGCCTCATCAGGACTTTTAGCCTCATTAAAGACTTCAATACATTGACCCAGCATGTACAAGTTTGATCTTAGATCATAATCCTGTGGGTTGGTCCTTAAATAATATTGAGCGGCTTCAAGAGCTCTAGGGGCAATGATTCTTGCGATTTCCAGAGCCTTATTGGTCTTGCCCAATTTTGCATAAATAAGACCGAATTTTGGAGAATATACATCGTAAGGAATCGCCTTGTCAGGCATTACTTTTAGACAATAATCCACCACTTCTGCCGCTTTTGCAGTATCGCCTTCCATCAAGAATGTTTCTGCGAGTTTTGCGAAGTTTGTACGAGCATTTAACGGGAATCTCAAATAATTCTCGTCATAATAACGGGTTGGATCATTAAGACCTCTAAAAGAGAACTTCTTCATCATATTGGTGTACATGATATCACTTTGAACCCTTCCTTGGTCTTCGCCAGGAGTACGTACTGGTAGTAATCTATACGCTAGACCTTCTTGTTGTAGATATTCTTGTAGTCCTAAATAGTTTTCTCTAGAAAGTGTCGTAGAGAAGTATATTGGACGTTTCCAGTTATTGGTCGCAATCATGTTTAGCATAACCAAATCGGCTTTCATAAGTGCTCTTGTACCAATATTCCATACCATTTCTGGCACGAGTCTATTTTCTACGTTTTTAGGGATGATTCCTAATGCCTTAACGGCCGCAGTATCAACATCTAAGCCCAGTATTGAAGCAGGCATTACTGCTCTTTGGTAATCTTTGTCAAACAATGGGTTGCTTTCAAGATTTGCAGGATTCGCACTTTTCTCAACAGCAACCAAAAACTGACGTAAACTGATACCTCCCTCCATTTTCTTGTTGGCTCTGAACGGCAAGTAGTCATTTGTACCTTGAATGTAAACACTGTTATCCCATGATATCGGCAATGGTTGCGATTTATGAGCTTTTAGCTTCATTTGATCTACATACCAGTCTGTGCTCAGTAGACTCAAGTTGCAGACTCTTACGTCTGTTCTAAAGCCTTCCACATCTTGTACATACCACAATGGGAAAGTATCGTTGTCACCTCCCGTAAATAAAATGGCATTAGGGGCACAGGATTCGAGGAGGTTTTTAGCACTATCTACCGAATGGAAGCGACCAGAGCGATCATGATCGTCCCAGTTTTTTGCCAACATGATACTAGGTGCCGCAAGACAGATGAGTACGGCGATCACGCTTGTATTTACATCTGATTTGATATAGTTGCTGATGGCATCTACGATTCCAAATACACCGAGACCTATCCAAATACAGAATACATAGTAAGAACCTACATAAATATAATCCCTTTCTCTTGGTTCAACTGGTGGCTGGTTCAAGTAGAATGCCAGTGCTAAACCTGTAAGCACAAAAAATGCCAAGAGAGGGAATAACGTATACCCGTCTTTCTTTTTGTAAGCTTCTAATATGTGATACACAAATCCTAAAAGACCGATGATCAAAGGGATAAAGAAGTAGTTATTTCTTCCTTTATTTTCAACAATAAATTTTGGCAAGCCCTTATCTGAAGAAAAAGGAGTAAGCCATTGAGCACCTTGAATGTCATATTCTCTTCCTGCAAAATTCCACATGAAATACCTACCATATTGGTGCCCAAATTGATATGTAAACATGAACTTCAAGTTTTGGAACATGCTGTACTTGCGTACTTCGCGACCATTTTCATCAACTTTGATCAGTTTTTCAGGATCGCCCACATAGTTTCTATATCTATCTACGTGGTCATCTTGGTTGCTATGAAGCCTTGGTATTAATGTAAGATGTTCTGGTTCATAGATATATTTTCTTTTATGATCATAGACTACATATTTATCACCTTGTTTTCTGTACATGGCTTCTCCTTGTTGCTCATCAATGATCCGGCCAGTGTGCTGCGCACCGTAAAACAATGGTCTATCTCCATATTGTTCACGTTTTAAGTAAGAAACAAATGAAATGATGTTTTCTGGGTTGTTTTCGTCAAGTGGAGGGTTGAAATTAGATCTGATGAGGATCAAGGCATAAGAAGCATAGCCTACCAAGAAAAGTGTAAGACTGAGTAAAATAGTATTAAGCAATCTTTTACCCTTTTGTTGTGAATAATATATTCCATAAGCCAGAGAAGCTACAATGAGTATAATAAAGATGATGATTCCTGAGTTGAAAGGTAAGCCCGCAGAGTTTCTGAAGAATACCTCGAATTTACCAGCAATAGTCGGTAATTGAGGTATAATACCATCGTTGATTACTAAAATTATACCTACACCAACAAAAAAGGCAATAATACCAGTTTTAAGTGATGGTTTGAATTTTCGGAAGTAGAAGATCAATGCCAATGCGGGAATGGTAACTAAGTTCAGCAAATGGACTCCAATCGAAAGCCCCATAGTATAGCTGATCAATAAAATCCATTTGTCTGAATTGGTATCTTCCTTGCTCACATCCCATTTCAACATGGCCCAGTAAACAAATGCGGTAAAGAACGAGGACATGGCGTATACTTCGGATTCTACTGCCGAAAACCAGAAGCTGTCTGAGAAAGTATATGCTAAAGCTCCTACTAATCCTGCACCAATTACCTTTATGGTATCGCCAAGTGTGTAATTGTCAGTTGATTTTTCAATAGTTTCGTCTTTATCAAGAACAATTCCTGATTTGGTGGTCCTTACAAATTTTCTCGCAATTAAAGTAATAGACCAGAAGAGGAACAAAATGGTAAATCCACTGGAAAGCACTGATGACATGTTCACCCAGAATGCAACTCTAGTTACGTCATCTCCTGCGATCATTGCAAACAATCTTCCAACGAGTAAGAAAAAGGGTGCTCCTGGAGGGTGAGGGACTTGAAGTTTATCGGCTGCGGCTATAAATTCCCCGCAGTCCCAAAAACTGGCCGTTCTCTCTACTGTTAGGGTGTAAGTTAATGTAGCAATTGCAAACACTGCCCATCCAGCAATGTTATTGATTTTTTTGAAGTTCATTATTTTGCTTTCTAAAAAATGGTATACTTTAATTGGCGAATTTATTTACATTTTTCTGAAATAAAAAATCTATGTTTTGAGCTCAGATGAAGTCTGTTCAAAACCAATGTCTCGTCTTTTAAAATGTAATGGATTAGTCTCTTATTTTGTTTTGATAATTTTCACCTCTGTCCTCCTGTTTTTGGCTCTGTTTTCAGGATTGTCGGAGCCATCTGGGTTTTCGTTGGGTAATACAGGTTTTGTTTCGCCATAACCTTTGGCCGTTAGTCTCTTCTCTTGGATTTCATTGGCAACTAACCAGTTCATCACGGCTTCAGCTCTTCTTTGTGATAAATCAAGATTGTGTTCATCAGAACCTCTACTGTCTGTATGACCCATGATTTCCATATTGATGGTCGTGTTTTTGTTGAGGAATGTCAACAAAAGCTGAAGTACAGGCCTTGATTCATCTTTAATCACGTCGCTGTCAAAGTCGAAGTAGAGATTATCCAATACAAATAATGACTCTGAAGTGGTCCCTTCCGTAAGTTTTTGAATGTTGGTGGACAAATTGTTATTGATTTTAGTTTTAGGAGTGTCCACTGGCAACACAATGATTTTGTCCATGACAATCGTTACTGTGGAGTCTTCATCTATGTTGATTTTCTGTATTTTAGTCTTGTGTTTATCGTTGTTAAAAACAAAAAGATAATCTTTGTCTTTCTTAATGTCCAAATCAAAATCGGAGTTTTCATCAGTCGTATCCACCCACGTAACGTGTTCTTTCAAAGATGCAAAAGAAGTATCTCCCAATGCAACAAGTTGTGCATAAGTGCTTTTCTTCAGAGTCCCTATTTTGGTTTTTCCTACAGGTTGTTTGAGTGAGAGGGTATCATACTTAGCAAATTGTGTAGTGTCCAATCCCAAAAGGCTCTTTTTAAGTTTACTTTTGTTCACAATACTCGAATCGGCTTTGGTATAGGCTCTCTTGTAATATTTCTTAAAGTTGCTTGCAGTTACATTCGTATCTATTTCTGAAAGAGCTTTTAATTGAGTAAAATGTTTTTTTCTGAGGGAGTCTGCAGTAGCATTGCGTTGTACACTTGGGACCTCGGTGGTAATTCTCCCTTTGAGTTTTACAGTCGTTTTAATGTTGTCTTTATAATAATATATATCATCGCAACAAGTTTCGCTGTGTAGTGCAATACCTCCTGGTCTATTGGAAACAATGAAACCGGCTTCTTCAACAAATTTCTTATGTTTTACTGGAATATAATAGGTGTCGTCGTACGAAGAGTTAGTAGGGAAGAGGAGGTTTTGTGGTTTGGTCCATCTATTTTGCGTGCCTTCGCTCGAAAATATATCTTGACCACCGAATCCAAAATGAAAGTTAGAGCTGAAATACAACTTGTTTGTCCTGTTGTCAAAATAAGGTGTTACTTCATCACCAAGAGTATTGATGATGGAGCCACAGTTCCTCGGGTCTTTGAACTTTCCATGATGTTCCATAGGTGCAAACCAAAGGTCCAAGCCTCTGCTTTTTGGTCGGTTGGATACAAAGTAGATCGTCATTAAAGTATCAATTTTACCTCCCTTTCCTCTACGTGTACTCATTTGGAATGTGGGTTGTGTGCTTGTATAACCAGAGAGGTTCAACCCTTTTACTTCTTTGGGTTTATGCTGTTTGATTTTGTCATTATCATATTCTACATAATATATATTGCAGATAATGTCGTTATTCCTATCAGGGAGACATCTCGTGAAGTAAAAATATTTACCGTCTGGTGAGAGTACCCCATTTGCAGTGTGTTGAAACTGATTGTTATATTCTTCTAATTCAAAAGGCTGTGACCATGTGCCAGAATCTTCCCGAGTGATTTCATAAAGTTTAATAGTGTTAAATTCTGTATCAAAATTATTGTAAGTGATGATACTGTCGGTAGCTAGCGAAGCAAACACCAAAGTGTCGTGATGAATGGGCTGTGGTGAAAAATCGGAATAGGCCCTATTCATATTTCCCAAAAGCCTAGCAAAATGGATCTCTGTACTGTCTTCTTTCAGTTTTGTTTTGATCCAATCGTAGGCCGCGATTTCGTTTCTCGCAAAAGCATTATAAGTTTTTGCATGCTCCGATTTGTCTTTGAGCATGGTGTAGTCAGCAAATGCTTTATAAGCGTCAGCATACCTTTTTTCTGATTTGAGAGACTGTGCGTAGTAATAGTAGGCCCTAGGGTCTTTTTTGAGTTTCTTGTTTTGAAAGTATTCTGAAAAAACAGTTACTGCGCTTTTATAGTCTCTTGTAATATAATACGCAAAACCGAGCTTGAATCCGACTGTTTCGTGGTCTGGGTATTTTTGATAAAAATCCTTATACTTTTCTATGGCATTGTAGTAACTATTCATTTTCATCAGATTATCAGCAGCACGTAGGTTCCTGAAATCAAACTTATCTGGTGTAGCGGTTTCCGTAGGCTCTTCTGTTTGGGAAAAGATGGGTAGAAATATCGTTAATAAAATAAATGTAATGATGTGTCTCATGAGGGAATTGTTAAAAAATACCACAAGGTATGGTGTATTCTCTGCTGTTTTTTCTGGCTAATTTTCCGTAAAAATTAATTACGAACTCGTGTGCATTTACGGCTTTGTTGGTGGCGCCTTGTGCTCCTCTCATTTGTCTTGCAGAGGAATTGGTCATATCGTAGCTATATCTGAATTCAAATGCTTTGTATCTAAATCCTGCTAAAAATATGATCGCATCTTGGGTTCTGTAAAACAAACCTCCTGTAAACTGGATAGGAAAGCTATGCGGAATGGTATAAATGGCCAATGCTCCTATATTCCAGTCTTTAGCTTTGCTTTGTCGTAGATACATAAACTGCGGGTTCAAGGTGATCTTGTCGTTCAGTTTGTATTTTGTACCCAACGTATATATGGTTCTGGTTCCTAACTTGTTGTTTTTGGAGAGTGTTGGACTGGTGAATACCGTTTCTTTGGGTTGGTGCAATTGGTATGCCGATCCTCCAAAATTAAGCTCAACTTTCGGATTCAATATGAAGGTGTAAAAGAGACCTGCTTGGCCGTCTACAAAGCTATAGTTGAAGTTGGTCATTTGCTCTTTGGAGTCCCTATCAGGTACGTATGCAAAATCTGCATATTGATTATAAAACTGGAAATACGAGTCGTCCACAGATTTGCTGGTATAACCACCTTGTAAGCCACCTGAGAGTCTATGTCTTCGTGCCCTATCTATATAGGAGTGGTAGGCGAGTGATAAATACACTGCAGAACCCTTGATCGTGCCCTGACCTATGTTGTCATTGACCGCAAATATGCCCAAGCCCAGATTGTCCCTTTTCATAAACGGGGGCAATACTACAAAGTCGGTACTGATACCCGTTGAGTTAAATGCCGAATTCAAATTGACCCATTGTCTTCTATGGATGAATGTAAAACGTGCATCTTCTTTGAATCTACCAGCTTCGGCTGGGTTCACGAGTACAGGTACCGAATAAAACTGTGAAAAATGTAAGTCTTGAGCATGTACTATACTCAAAAGAATCAATCCCAGATAGATGTAAATTTTTCTCATGTTATCTCAGTAGGGTTATGTTCTGTTTGAAATTATAATTGTATCCGTATTTTCCTCTAGCCTTTACATAAGCTACATATGAGCCGAGTTCTTGGTCCGTTCCTTTGTACTTGCCATCCCAGCGAGCATTGAGGTTGCCTTGTGCATCAAACACCACTTCTCCCCATCGATTATAGATCTTAAACTCCTCAAGTTCTTCGATAAGCCTATAAATAAGGAAGAGTTCGTCGTTTTGCCCATCTCCATTGGGAGAGAATGCATTTGGAAGGATTAGCGCAGGCTTAAGTTCCGCTGTTCTGATATAGACATCCTTACATCCTTTATCACTTGTCACAGTCAAGGTTACCTTGTATCTGTCTATATTATTGTATCTGTGTATCGTATTGCCAAAATCATCAGAGAACTCCCCGTCTCCAAAGTCCCAATGCGCTTTTACATAATCTTGCGATTTATTTTCGAACAAGATGGGGTCTTTAAATTCTAAAGTAGAAGAGTCTAGCGTAGTAAAGAATGCCGTGGGACTAAAATAGCTCCCCACTGGCAAGGTATCAGAGATACTACAGCCATTTGCTGTGATTGCTGTAAGCGTTACATCCTTCGTTCCTCCCTTCGCATAGACATGTTCAGGATTCACTTCATTGGATTTGGGGCTCCCATCTCCAAAATCCCAGATATAAGACACGATGGTCGAATCTTTAGCGTCGTTGGTCTTTGACTTAAACGTCGTCAGATTGGTAAAGCGTGTTGTATCAGTTTTAGCACAAACTGTAGGTGCTAAAAAAAATGGGGTAGGCACGGGCCTTACATAGATACTGGTATCAATGATGCCACGGCATTCATATACTTTATCTCCATTGATATTCCTACGAGCAGGATTAATGAAATATCCATAAGCTTGAATTGGCATTGTACCTGCATATGGAAATCTGTATTTAACAGTTTCTGTAACGTTATATGAAAGGTATGGTTTTTCTGTAACCTGTATGTTTAAGTAATCGACTCCATATTTGTGTATGGCCTGACTCGGTTTATTTGGATATCGGAGCCGTATCGATGATTCTGATCCTAAACATACCGAATCCATCCCTACAATAATAGGAGGATCCATAGCAATCATACTGGCATCACTTGAGTCTTTAAAAATACATCCATTATTGTCTTTCGCCGTAAAGTATAAACGTAGATCGTGTCTGTGCTCAAACTTTTTCTTGAAGGAAATGGAGTCGTCAACCTCTATTGGAAAAGTGATTTTAGGCTCTATTTCCTTACTTCTAGTGTAAACCGTCCAATGTATGTTTTGTACTTTTATAGTATTATCTCCTATACTAGGATCTTTTTCGAATATAAATTCAACAGTATCGGAGGTGCAGTCTCTGAATTTAAACAGTTTTCCTTTGAATTCAGGTTTAATGTTTACTTTTTTGGTTTTGAGTGATTGGTATTCACAGGAAGGTTTCAGAACAGTATCTTTAGGATGTCCAGTACTATCAAGTATTGTTCTCTTTATACCATTGTAATAAACCTTAAAACTAACTTCATATTCTGAATCGTCTGGATAAGAGATGTAAAAATTGTCAAGTTGAGCATTGGTATTACCATATTGAATTCTTTTTCTCCCATCACCTAAATCCCATACTATTGAATCTATATGATTTGTAGTGCCTAAGAGTTCTATAGCTCTAGCTTTGATTTTGTCAGAAACGCAGAAAGAAGTACCGCTGTAAGCAGGTATAAGTTGTAAAGTGTCTTTAAAATTGGTTTGTGGAATTGATTTGCTGAGAGTACGCTTACATTGTAGTGAATCTGTAATAGTTAGAGTAATACTTACATCGCTCTCGGCATCTATTATCTTTTCAAAAGTGGCATTGGAATTCTCAAAATCATCCAGTTGGGAGCCACTTAAGTCTTGAACAAGCCATTCATTGGTCAGTATTTTTGGACCCTTAAGGTATATACTTCTATTTTCAAAAATAACAGTATCATTGTTGATGTCACATGAAGGTATTAAATCAAAGTCTGGTTTTAAATAGCTTACAATTCTTACCGATGCTGTGTCATCGCATTTTTTGTTATCTTGGACATAGAGATAATATTTACCAACTTTATTAGCTGATAGGCTATCTGAGTTTGAGAAAAAAGGTAAATCTATGTCAGCTTCGGTAGGATCTACTTTCCAACTATATTTGATGCCCCCATTTGGATTTTTTTTGATCATAGCATAAAGCATAGTATCTGCACTAAGGCAGTTTTCTGTTAAAGTGTCAGAAACCATTATGCTTCTGGACTTATCAGAAATTTCAATTTTTGGTTCTGCATAAACTATAACTTCTTTAGTTATCTCTGCGCTACACTGTTTGTTTTCGCTGGCACTGATGATTTGCTTAATCAAGTAAATACCGGAATCGATTTGTATTCTGTTATTTTGCTTTTCCCAGTTAAAACTTAAGTGAGGAAAAGAATAATCATTCTGATCGTCAGTGCTAGAAACGGCACTAATAATAGTGTCTTCTTTCAAATCGTCTTCAAGTACAAACGATTTACATTTTTTTAAAACTGCAGTAGTTTGGTCCTGAATTAGAATTTCATAAAGAATGGGGGTTCTTTTTGAAATTTCGGATTTTGATATGGTTATATCATTGGTGTTTGTAGCTAAAAGTACAGTGTCGATTTTAGTATTTCCTAATTCATATGGTTTGAATGATAGAGTTAAGGAGTTGCCATTGTCAATGATCTGAAAAAGCTTATTTAGTCCGTTTTGTGGGGGATTAAGGTAGCTGAACTTATATTCTCTTGGAACGGTGATATTTTTAACACTGCAAATAGATGCAACAGAATCCGTCTCGAATTTAACTAAAATTGTGTCGCAAATAGCTTTGACTTCGACTTTTGTTTGAATTTTTACATGAAGGTTCGTGTCTTGTCCAGAATATACTCTTGTCACGAAGTAATTAGGATCATAACTAATACTTTTGAAGTCATTTAAGCCACCTGTTATAGGTTTTGTATAGCGAGAAATATCAGCTATGATCATTCGATTCATACAATTGGTGGTGACGATAAAGTCTGGTTCCGGCATTGAGTAAATTCTCAGAGAATCATCGAATTTGCCCTTACAGCCTTTAGCTGTTTCTATTTCAAGGCTAATTGGATACAAGCCTTCTTTACAGTACTTCTTTTTAATAATAGAATCATTCGATGAAGCAGAAGTGCCATCTCCGAAGTTCCAAGTCCTGCGAATAATTGGAGCATTAGTATCTCTAGAAACAGACAAATCTTCAAATATGGTGGAGTCATTACTATAGCACCTATTTCGTATGTTAAGTTTGAAGTCTAGCCCATTTTCAAAGTATATGGAGTCTTTAGCCGAACAACCATTCAAATCAGTTACTTTTACAGTGACTCCATGGTTATAATTATTTACAGTATGTTCATCCATTGATGTCGTATATAAATTGGGATTAACGACTACATAGTTGTTGTTCTTATCTAAATTCCATGTTTTCCAAGTATATATGTAAGGTCCTCCAGTTAAGTTAATAGGTTTTATTTGATCGTTCAAATTGAAATCTGTAATATTAGTTGGCTTAAGTATAGTTGCTGGGTTGCATGAAAGAAAGAGCTTGTCATACATAAAATCGAAAACAGGTTTCGCTTTTATCAATATCGTAAAGGTTTCACTACTGAAAGCACTATTAGGGCAGCCATTGTCATAAGCTGTAATAAGCATTGTAATTTTTACGTCTTTGTCTGTTGAAAATACGGGCACTTTTTGAGCAAAAAGCTGAACTGTACTTTTGCCTAAACCATTGTTTATGAACAAACCTTGTATTCTAGGATCGCTATATTGGATGTCAATTGATTTTATTTTATTATCTAGGTC
>CAMFLX010000097.1 GCA_945957555.1 uncultured Cytophagales bacterium | reverse complement strand
CATTTGTCGCTGCAAAGTATGCAAGTTTGCATTCACCCAAGGCATTTTACATTGCAAAGTATGCAAGTTTGTAACAAACTAAGGCATTTGTCGCTGCAAAGTATGCAAGTTTGCATTCACCCAAGGCATTTTACATTGCGAAGTATGAAGGTTTGCAACAAACCAAGGTATTTTACATTGCAAAGTATACTGCTGAGTTCTGCATCAGGTCATTTTAATGCAATTGTTCTGTATCTTTCCTTTTATCCAGATCCTTGATCATCTTAAAAGAGATATAGGCCATAAGAATGGCTACCAAGCCAAGACTGAGCCAAATCCAAAGTTTATTTTTGAACCATTGCTGTGCTGGAGGGGCATACTCAAGTGTGGTCTCAGGTCTTGATTTGATTTCTAGAACTGCTATTTCCTTAGGTTGTGCAGGTATACTGTCTTTGAAGTACTCCAAGTCGTACACAGGTGCGTTTGTTTTGGGATCACCAAACTTGAGGCTGTATTGTGTTTGGGGTTTTAATGGCGCTCTTAAATCGGTTTTGAGGCCGTAACCTAAAAAGGCATCAAGTTTTAATGCCTTATTGTCTTGGTTGTCTATGATCAAGAGATATTCCTTGGCTCGGAGTTCATTGACATGTAAGGTGTTCTCTGCATTAGAAAATACTCTGAAGTTTTGGCTGTTTTCCAGGCTCTCGGTACCATCGGCCATACGTGTTACTTGGTAGAAACTCACAGATCTGTTGTAAAATTTTGGTCCGCTAAATACCAAACTAAATTTATGGATAGGGTAGGGCTCTGTAAACTTGATCCTAATGAATGATTGTTTGAGATGTGTACTATCACTTTGCGTGATCAGAGGTTTAGGTAGCGCATCGTATAAGCTTTCCACTTTGCGCATGGCATAATAACCTGTTTTTTGGATATATAGGGGCTCGTTGAGGCTGTCGCTGATTTCCAATTTGAAGTAGGGGTAATCACTAAGAGGGAAATTGATCGTCAGTTCGCTCTGGACACTGCTTTCGCTATAGAGCGAGCCCAAGAAGTAATCGTCTTTAATCACAAACCACGTTTTTTGATCTTGACTGCCGCTGAGTTTGGCTGTCTTGTACACATCACTGTTTTTGCTGATGATACAAAAGTTGTCTATGGCTGTCTTTGCTTTATTTTGTATGATCAATTGAGTGTAGCGTTTGGGCACACTTTTGTTTTCTATGATGGGATATTCTTTAAAATAGCTCAAGTTAAACCCTCCCTGTTCTTGGTGTAGGACGTATGGGATTTCCTCTTTATTTGTTTCGTCGAATACCCGTATATCTGAGCGGTCTTCTTTGAGTTTAGCCAAAAGCTCAGGTTTCAGAGGAATACTGTAAAACTTTTCCTCAGCCACTGGTTCAAGTGCGGCCTCGTACTTGAAGTTTTGTGCATTGCTTATGCCTGGGTACAAAAGGGCAAAGCCCAGTATGATATAATTAAGGTTGTTGTTTCTGTTCATCGTCTACTATGATTTTCTTGAGTTTTTGATACATGAATGAAATGATGAGTAAGAGCGCACCTAGTGATATGAAGGCCGCTATTTTACCTCCCTCCGACATCTCTGTGACGTCGAATATGAATAGTTTCAATAGTGTGACGCTAAACACCACCAGTGAGATGATTCGAATGGTCTTAACCTTTTTACTCATACCGTAATACATCATTCCGAAAGAGCAAAGTCCCCAAAGTATTGGGAATATGATCTTGAATGCCAAAGTTTTGGCATCGTATATGGCAGTATATTCTATACCATGGTACATACTCACCACAAGGAGGTGCTCTACTTCTGCACTCAGTAAATATATGAGGATGAAGCAGAAGGGCCAGTTAAAGAGCTGTCTTTGCGTAGGTGTGTAGTTTTGTGCTTTATAGATGAGTTGACGTACCTGCCAAACGATAGACACAAACAGCGCCAAGAGCACATAATGGAAGTAGTAGTGGGCACTGGTATGTTTGTATACCAAGAATTCATCACGGATATCTGCGATCCTGAAATTGTACACAAATACGTAACTCAAACAGGCTATGAGGAAAAAGAACAGCGTTAGCATATTTTCTACTTCGTGTTTTTGACGAATCAGCCAGTAACATAATACCGTAATAAAACTGAAGTTGTAGATGCCTATATATAATACTTGTGCTTCGTAAACAGTTATCCTATAGCCTACTTGGAACTGCACTTCTAGCAGCAAACCTACGTAGGTAAGAATGACAAAGGCAACTTGGAGTGCAACAGCCCATGCGGAGCGTTTCATGCCATAGAACTCCTCTGGTTCGTTTTTCAAAAGATAAATATACATCCCTACAGCAAGTATGCTTAACAGAGAAGTCATGAGTCCTTTGTTGAAGATCAAGGTTGTGTTTGCTGTAAGGTCATTTGGATTGAGGTAAATATTGGCCCAGTCCATGAAAAGGCTGATGAACATCAATACCAGTACCACCACGGAGGCGAGCTTAATGAGTTGAATGCCTGACTTCTGTGAAAGCCATAACAACAACACTGCTTCGAGCGACCAGAACATGGTAATGTAATTGCCTTCTAGCTGTACAGGGGCTGCTAAACTGGCAAAGGTAAGTACGAGACCAATGAGGAGATACAGTACATTGGAGTCCACCTTTTTGGATCGGTAAAGGCTGTACGCAAAAACCATGTTAAAGAGCGCTATGAGCACAGTGAAAAGCCCTTGATACAGACCTTTTTCTACATTTGCCAAGATATACATACCTGCAGAGTAGTATAAAAATGTATTGCTTACAAGCATTAAAATTTCTCCAATCACAAACTTCTTTTGCTCCTTGATGTTGTTCATGATATTCATGAGGAAGAATATGAGAAAGAAGCCCGTGGCAAATAGAAGTGCTCCGAGGTGTGGCAACTTATCATCCACAGCCTTGTCTATCAACCAAGCTCCAAAGAGTATGATGGTGAATACATAGGCCACGGTATTGAGTATTTTCCAAGCTTTGAAATAGGCCAAGGTAAGCATGCCTATGTTGAGTATGGATATGTAGGTAAACAATACGATGTAGTTGCCTTCACCTGTAGAGAGCATGATAGGCGAAATGAATCCGCCTATGAACGAGATGATGGCCAATTCTTGCCTATTGTATGCCATGGACAGGAATACCGCAAAGCAGGTGATCAAGACCATGATCACAAAGGAAACAGTTTGTGAAAATATTTGATAGTCGTGAAATGCGATGGCAATGGTGATGTAGAGTATGGCTAGCCCACCGCCAACAAGCACGGAGCTGAAGGCCTTGAATTGTTCCCTGAGTTTATGTGCTGTACCGATCAGGATTCCTCCACAGAATATACCTATAGCTACACGGCCGATCTCGTTGATCCAATCTTGGTCGATGGCAAACTTCACAAAGAAGCCAATGCCCAATACTAAGATTGCTATACCAATTTTGTTGATCAGGTTTTCACCGATAAATTTCTCCAAGTCGGGATTCCGCTCCCAGAAACTAGGTTTGGGTGGGGTGGGAGCCTTTGGTGTCGGCTTGGTTTTTAAAACAGGCTCTGCTTTTAAGATTGATTCTTCTATTGGAAGAGCTACTGGTACTTTAATGTCTTCTACTGGCTTTGTAGGTAGTATGGGTTCTGGTTCAGGAACCTTGAGCGGTTCAATGACGGGTGTTTTTACTTCAGGAATGACAATATTCGGTAATTCTACAGTAGTTTTCTCCGTAGTTTGTTCACTTTTCTCTTTGTAAGTCTGGTGTGAGGGGGATACATAAGTAGAACGCGTCTGAATGTTTTGATTTTGTTTCAGCTCCTCCACTTCCTTTAAAATCTTGCGTTGTTCTTCTAATATCTTTTGAAGTACCTTTTGCAGGTTTTCTGATCTGGTTTTGGTACTGTTTCTACTGGTAATGATCCAAATAATAATGCCCACAAAGGCGAGAAAATATAAGAATTCTTCCATGGTTCTGAAGGGGTTTTTTAATGATAAACGACAAAAGGCATTGCTTTGTCGCTGGATTACATGAATACAATATTATGAAAAAGCGATGAATAATCTATGCGTATGTAAAATATACTCTGAAATGATATTTGTAAAGGATAGGTAGGGATGGGGAAATTAAAAGGCATAGCTTTGTCTATGCCTTTTAGTGTTTTTTATTTTTTAATCTTCACTGTAAGTGATACATTGTTTACAAGACCATCACGATTGGTCACTGTAAAGGTATATTTGGTTTTGTCTCCAGAAGCTCCTTTAAGCGTATCTTTATAATCAAAGCTATAGTTGTTGCCTTCGCCACCGCTAAGGTCTTTGCTGTAAATGGTGTTGTCTGTGCCACCATTTACCGATTTCGACAAGTTAAATTTTTTGAGTACGTCCTTGTCTTCCGTTTTTTCAGCATTGATACCGATCAAAATAGCGCTTCCAGTTGCTACAGAGTCATCGTGTGACAAGTAGCTGCCACCTGTTTTAAAGCTAATCGCGGGCAGGTTGCCTTCGTCTTTTTTACAAGCACTTACAAATGCAAGCAATCCAATTGTTAATGATGTGATGATGATGTTTTTCATGTTTTCTGAATTAAAAATTTTAATAATGTTTTGTTGTAATTGTTTTTTACATTTCTACAGAAAGTACATGCCCAAATGCCCATGATCTCAATGGTCATAGTATAGAGCACTTTACCGTGGTCTGTTGAACCCAGAATAATCATTAGAAATTTACTGCGACAAAAAGCTACCTCAAATTCATTTCGATACTCGTTTTTCTTCATTCAAGCTAGCATTACTAGCTTTTCATTCAGAAAAACTCCGTGTCTCATGACTTTTTCCTATCATTTCGTCTCGCTACAAAGTCTAATGCTTAATCTGGGTTGAAATGTTTATGCTATTAGGAGCATTTTATATTTAAAAATGAATTAATTGCTTTGGGGGAGGACTTTGAGTTTCAATCATGCCTGTCAATGTAATCGTAACAGGGCATGTATGCGCCCAGCTAGGGCAGAACCATTGTGTCATGGTTTCATACTCAAATGTATGATTTGTAAAGTCTAAGCCATATAGTTTTTTGATTGCTTTTTCAGATTGTTTTTTGTTGGAAGTTTTATAGGCAAGAATTAGATCTTCCTCTGAAGCATCGTGGATGCATTCAAGTATCCAAGCATCTTTTGATTGCATCATACTTTTTACATCATACATTTCATGATGTAGAATAAACTCTTTTCCATATTCGATCCAATGGATCTGTAAAGGGTCTTCCAGTCTGATGCGCACTATTGGGTCTTTATCGAAGCATTTGTTTCGGTGTACTTGGCGATATTGCCATTGCTCAATACAAAAAGCCAAGGGCATACCTATGCACTGCATGGTAAAGAGGCTTAAAAGCAATATGGCAATACTCTTTTTCAATGGCTTTGTTTAAGTACTTGCTTGAATTTCATACTCAACATCACAGATATATTTCTACCAATATTAAGGATTCCAAAATATTTGAATCGAGACAGATGATCATAATAAGCCTTGTTGAGCAAGTTGTTGCACATTACGCTCAATGTATATGTTTTGTGTTTATGGTGCACCATATAGCTGCCTCCTATATTCAAAAGCCAATAGCTAGGTGTTGCTATTTCGTGAGGTGCAATTTGGTTTTGGGCGGCTATGATATCGGTACTAGTTTGAATACTGAGCTCTTTTTGAGAATCATGCAATATTTTATACTGTAAGCTAGGGCTCAGTTTTTGAGCGGGTGTAAATGGCAAGTGCTCCCCATTGGCAGCCTTACTAACCATACCCGCATAATTAACTGTGATTTGCGTTCTTTTGATGTGTTTGAAAATCAATGAAAGCTCGGAACCATATTGTTGGGCGTTTTGCTGGCGATACCGATATACGGGAAAGCCAAACCATTCTTCCGTTGTGGGGGCTAAATAGACATAGTTATAGTATTGATTGTAAAATGGTGATATTTGAGCTTCAAAGTGTTTTTTACTGTAGGTGCCAAGCAGGTTTAGACAAATATTTTGTTCGTTTTTGAGTAGGGGAGAGCCTATTTCATATGTAAATACACCTTCATGAAGACCATTGGATGAAAGTTCTGCTAAGTTGGCGATACGTACGCCTGTGGCAACATTAAGTTTAAAATTGAAGTATGGAGATGGAATGATACTCAAGCCTGTGTATACATTATAATAAGGTGCAAATTTGCTAAAAGGTTTGATTAAGTTACTGGGCCCATTTACCGAGGCTGTAAAATAGGTTTTGATCCATTTTTGTCCTACACCTGCTCCATTTTCTAGAATTAGTTTTTCATGGATCAAGTGAGATTCCAGATACAATGATACATTACTTTCTTGCATAGTAGCGTCTGGTACGATTTTGCGTGCTCCAAAATTAGTATTGTCTTCGTAAGATGAATAGTGAGACACCACTAATCGGTTCCTAACCGAAAGTTGATGTTCCCATTTGAGCATGTACTGTAGTGTAAGTAAATGCATGTTTAAACTAATGGCACCTCCGCCTTCATTTTCCATGCGTTGGTTGGATTGTACTCCCAGATTGATATTTAATTTCGACCCATTTCTGAGGCTTATTTTGTTTTCAGAGGAGAGTATGTTCAGCAATACCAAATGTGTCGGGTTGATATTGAGAGCTCTATTCCAGCGCGCATCAGGACTTACAAAAGAGTAGATGTCGTTAAATATGAAACCAAAGCGGTTAAAGGAGCTCATTAGGTTATTGGTACTGATCCAGTTCTTTCTTTGGAATCCGAGGGTTCCTTTCAAATAATAGCCATCAAAGCGACTGTTGAGTACTCTATGGTTGTCGCCATCGCTATAGTCGGCATGGTTGTCAAGTCCTACGCGAATCCTGAACCATTTTTTTCCATAGTTAACTTTATAACCAGTTTGAAGCGTACCACCCATTGTATTACTGTTTAGTTTCAGGCTTGCATCTCCTTGACCTTCCTTTTCCTGTGGTTTTTGTTCTTCAATCAGATTAATAATGCCTCCCATGGCCTCCGAACCATACAGGATTCCCACTGGACCTTTGATGAGCTCTACTTTGGAGAGGCCGATGTCTGAGAGTCCAAGACCATGCTCTTCTTGCCATTGTTGATTATCAAACTTGAGCCCAGAGAGTAACACCAAAACTCTATTACCATATAATCCTCTGATTACGGGTTTGACAATTCCCAATCCTGTAGACAATGCATTTACCCCAGGCACTTTTGTCAAAAGATCGGTAAGTGTGAAATTACCCAGTTTGTTAAGGCTATCTATTTGTATTGGGGTAATGTTTAAAGAGGTTTCTTGTAAGGGTTCCTCTTTATAAGAAGTAATGATCACGTTTGCAAGCGTATCATGATAGAGCCAATCATTTGTTTGGCCAAATAAATATATTGACGAGAATGAAAAAAGATATATCCAAGATTTAATCATGGGGTTCAACTAAGTATATGTAAGCTGTAGAAATAAATACAAAAATAGAACTTATAACAGTATGGAATCAAAAAATAGTCTCAATCATTTTTACTCTTGAGTCAACCCGATAGTCAGGGCTCCATGATAGTAAATCGGACAATAGTAAAAGTAATGATAATTGTGCTTTTTATGAAAAATTAAAAGATGCTTTTAGGCGACTTGTAGTTTCATAATAATAAAAAAAGGGGCCTAAGCCCCTTTTTTTATTTGATAGCGTACTGCTTCGTGTCTGCTTCATTTACTTTTGAGATGAAATCTTTGAATTTCGGATAATCCGCTTTAGAAATGACCTCAGTGTTGTATTTTAATTCCCTAGTGGCAATAAGTTTGCCGGGCTTTACCTCAAACTTTAAGCTGTAGGAAAGCCCAGGCCCTTCAAAGCTTACATTTTGTGGAGTTTCTGCAAGCACTTTACCCGCAGGGATATTTAAGGTAATTGTTTCTTTGTCATATGGAGTATTGTTGAAATCCCAAAGATTGAAGTTGAATTTTCTTTCATCCAGAGAAACAAAGTTTTGAGAATCAAATGAATCTACCCAAGGCATGGTAAATACCTTCATACCAACAAGGTCACTTGAGAAAGCATCTACACTGAAATCATAGTCAAAGTACAGTGTGTCTTTGAGATTCTCCAAGTTTTTGAACTTGATATTGTTGATTTTGATATTGCTACTGAAACCACTACTCACTGTTTTGCTTAAGTTCTTTTTACGTTCCTCCTCACCAATGTTTTTGTAGTCATACCTGATTCCCGAAGCACAAACACCAGTTCTCACAGAACTTCTCTTGATCTCAGCATTTTTGCCTTTAAGAACGATGTTGGTAGTTCTCAGCACCAAGTTTTGTGATCTTGAAGTAGTATTGAGTTTGGATAGTTTAGCTGCACTAGCTATTTCCCCTTCTTTAGGAATATAGAGTCCATTGGTGTTGATCAAGTCAGTACTCATGGCTCCAAAAGGAAGGTAATTGTTGGTCATTTCTACAATATAGTTTTTGCCACCAGTTTTGAACTGAGCTATACAGTGGTTAAAGCCTATCGTAGGTAGATCCAAATTTTTGTCGCCATTATCACGAGTATCCACAAGGATCAAGTTGGCGTCGAGTCCTATTTCTTTACACATAGCTACAAATAGCGTAGAGAGGTCTTTACAGTCACCCAATTTGGTACGAATGGTTCTCGATGCAGACTGTGGTGTTAAAGCACTATGTAGGAACTCAACATTACTGTAATTGAAGTTGTTCTCTATGTATTCATAGATCACTTTGGCTTTTTGTAGGTCTGTCAGTCCCTTTTTGTCTTCAAACAGCTCTTTTACTTTTTCCTTAACCTCATAGTCTCCCTTCGTTTTTACACCACTAAGGTCGCTATACCAGTTAGCCACATAGTTCCAGTCGGGTATGGAGGTTACTACAACTCTTTCTGCTATATCATTAAAAGCAGGCATGTAAGGCTCTGATTTCACAGACTCGGTATTGGTTCTTTCCCATATATAGAGTTTGTTGCCATCTTCAATGGAGGTGATTTCAGGTTTGATGTTGGTGTTATACATCTTGTACTGAAACTTCCTAGCTTCCGGAACTATCATGCTGAAACGTGAAGTCAAGAACGGGTAGTAACCATTAAAGGTTTGGTCTTCCCAGAAATGTTCGGAGAGTTTACCCGTAGTAGAGGTTTCTAACTTATAGTAAATATGGATTACATCACCCACTTCGAGCGATGAGAATACCAATTGATTGTAATTGCTCTCTGCCTGTACCTTACTGGCACCATCTTTTTTGAAGATCTCTGCTTTGTCAAGAATCAATCTTTGAGAGTGGGATGTAGGTAGATTAATCTCCTTCCAGCTGTCAATACCTGCTTGATTGAGTACTTTAATCAAATAGTGGTGTTTCTCTTCAGAAATCCCATTTTCAGGATAAATAACCAATTGATTGTCGCTTAGTAAGAAGATCGAGTTGTCGTCTGGGTATTTATCAGAGGTAGGAGCTTCCTTCACCAGCTTCTCTATATCGTCTGTTTTGAAATAACTAAAGATATCCTTTTTACCTCTGATCTCATTAAGCTTTTTCCTCGCTTCAGAATAGCTCGGTGTATAATAAATAGCTTTAGCAAAGTTATCTTCTGCTGCTTTTTTGTCCCCTTTTGATTCTAAATAAATTCCTTTTTTGTGGTATAAACTACCTATATAAGGAGCAATTTCAATAGCTTTGTCGATCCAAAGGATGGCGTTGGAAAAATCCCTCTGGTCGTTGTATTTGGAGGCAATTTCCTTATAGTATGTAACAGAGTACGGATATACATCGGCAAGTTCAAATAGCGTAGCATATCCTTTGGCGATGTTTCCAAACTCGAAATAGTTTTCACTTACTGTATTTTTAAAGTTTTCGTTGAAATACTTTTTGTTGTAGTTCTCCAGAATCTTGTTAGCGGCTTTAGGATCTTTTTTTACAGCCTTGTCCACGTTATATTTAAGCATAGTGAATTACCTTGAATCAGGGTATTTAGAATAACAAGATTCAATCAACTCAATCATTTTTTCATATTCTTTCTTACTATTGTAAATATTGATTTGAGTAGCATCAGTATTTTCATCTCTCCCATAGAGGTCTACTTTCTTGTCAAGGAATTCTTGACAATCTTCATAGTTTTCAGTTTCCTCCGCTTCGTTGTATTTGAGTGTGAGTCCTAAGAAACTTTCGGGATCTTGTTTTTTGATGGCCTCATATTCCTTGGTAAGGTCCGTTTTGTTTTCGTCTCTAGCATAGGCCTCACAAAGCTGTTCGTTGCTTATGGTACATAGAGGCGCATTCTTTTTGAGTTTGCTCGCTATGTTTCTTGCTTCAAGTCTTTTGTCGTTATGGTTGTAAGTGAGGAGTAACATGTAAAGGTCGAAGAATTGATCTTTATCTCCAGAGTTGGCCAGGCGATCTTCGAAGAATTTTTCAGCCCAGAATTTCAAAGGTGTTACTGCATATGTTTCGGCTTTAGTGTATTTGTCAGGTGTCGGGCTGGTTTTTAAGTTAGTCATTACATTACCATTCAAATCTTTGAAGCGGAGTGCAAAGTTGTTTTTTTCGATATCACTGCATCCTGTTTGTACGAGAATTCTGTTTTTGCCAGCATTGAACTTTACTTTTACTTGATAAAGATCAAAATCAGTGTTCCTTTCCTCTTTCTCGCTAAACACCAGAAAATCATTGATCCAGACTTTTACACTGCCACTTACACCAATCATCATGATGGCTTCCTTAGAGGCCTCAGACTCCAGAAAAGTTTGTGTATAAATAACTGAATTGGTAACATTATAGTAATAATCTAGATCCAACCAACGATCGGTTCTTATGTATTTAATATTAAACCAGTTTACATCTACATTCACTTTGTTTTTGAATTTGTAATTGGCCTCAGGATGAGCCAATACACCAAAGTCTTTGTTAAAGCCACTGCCACTCATATTTTCAAACACACCTACGGTTGCCCAGTTTTTTACGTCACCTATCTTGGCGTATTCCTCTTTAGCTTCCTTGAGTTTATTGCCGCTGAACAAAGCATCAGCTACATAGCTGTTGATCATCGCTTTAAGGGTTGCATCTACACTAGGTATTGCCAAATACGTTTTAAGAAAGGTGATGGCTTCTTTGGTTTTAGCCGTATTTAAGCTGGTAAAAAGACCAGAAGTCCATAGCGCATAGATATAAGCTGGCGCATTTTCATTATTAGTTGCAAATTCTTTGAAATAGTCAAACGCTTTCTCGTGATGCCTATTGTTAAGCTCCGAAAGTACCAAGGCTAAGAGCGCATCCTTACCATATTTAGGATCTTTTTTGAGAGAGGACAACTCTTCAATGGCCTCTTTTCGTTTGTTTTGTTTGAATTTATCGAATGCACTGCTAAAGCTCTGTGCATGAGTGCCTGCGATACTAGCTACAAGTAGGCAACAGGTGAATATTCTTCTAATCATATTTTTGTGTTAAATATTTGTGAAATATATGTATAAAAACGATTTAATCGCTCAAAATTGTATTAAATAATTTGTAGAATACTGTCAGAGCAGTGTTGTATGCTTATTAAAAGGGCATCCCCTTGATTATAGAAACCAAGGGGATGCCACTTAGGGGATTTTATGATTAAAATTCCAGAATTTTGATTTCTGTGCGTCTGTTGATTTCGCGCCCTTCCGCTTCATCATCATTACTTGCTAGTGGTTTTGATTTACCATAGCCAACAGCTACAATTCGCGATGCTGAGATATGCTTTAATATCAAATACTTTTTAATCTGTGTTGCTCTTTTGTCTGAGAGGATTTTGTTATAAGCATAGTTACCTATACCGTCCGTATGACCACCTATTTCGACCTTTATTTTTGGATAAGTCTGTAGGAAGAGTACTAACTTGTTCAATTCTACATATGATTTTGGATCTATAACATCTTGATTTGATGAATAGTGCAGATTCCTGATCGTAAATTTATCGTTTTTACCAAATACTACAGGCTTTAAGTTTTTGGTGATTACCCCAGTTTCTGATGCGAGAATGGTCTGAGAATCGTGAAGATTTGCATGGTCAGCTACTACTATATAATCTGTACCCTTTACGCGCATGAACTTAGTGTCATAGTTTCCGTTTTCGTCTGTGTACAATTCTTTGATTTTATGCCCATCGCCATCTAATATCTTGATCAGCGTTTTACCTTTCATACCTACGCTACCATTAATGGAAACTTCTTCTGGCTTAATGTAGTTTTTACTTCTTTGAACAGTATTGTCAGCCAAGTAGAAGTCTTTTTCTTTTTCAGCTAAGTATTTGTCTTTTTTCTTCTTTGGGTTTTTGGCAGAAGCAATTACCTCTTCTTTTACCTTGTCCTTTATGTCTTTATCAATGGTTCCATTGTCTACATAGTGGCCTTTGGTATCAGAGGCTTTTTCTTCTTTCTTAAGCTTCTGCAAAATGATGAATTCTGTTCTTGAAATATGATTTTGAGCCCCTAAAAGATCGCCGTAGCCTACCCCCTTAACTGTGTTGGGATCCACTTTGTCTTTTTCCATTAAGTATTTCAATACCGCATCAGCTCTTTTCTGAGAGAGTTCGTAGTTTTTTTCGTGGTCATCACCGAAGTCAAAAGCATGACTGGCGATTTCTACAATGATACCTGGATTTTTCTTGATGATTTCAGCATATCTATCTAGTTCTGGAATCAATTCTGAAGAGAATTCAGCAGTACTGTCTTTGAAGAACGTATTTCGGAGTACAATAAGGGCGCCTTTATCAATTGGTACTAAATTAATGTCTTCTTTTACTTCTGCAAATTCATTGGAAGGCACATGGATGTTTTTAGAATAGGTTAAATAACCTTTCTTCTCCACATAGATTCCATAGCTTTTACCAGGAGTGAGTGTAACAGCGTAGTCCCCCATGAATTTTGTAGAATCGTAGTGTGCTACTACTGCACCAGTTGCATTGTCTATGATCGTGATATCAGTTGCTTTGATTTCTTTTTTCTCCCCAGTGGTAATTCTACCATTAAGTACTACAAGAGACACCTTAACATTGGGTCTACTTACCATATACAAGTCTCTATCTCCATATGAGTCGTCTCGAAATGTACTAAAGTAGCCTCTTGTACCGTCTGCAGACCATACAAATGAAAGGTCGTCATCAGGTGTACTAATAGGATAACCAAGATTTTGAGGACTGCTGCCCTTGTTGGTAGCTTTATCAAATATGGTAAGGAAAACGTCAAAGCCACCCATAGAATTATGCCCTTCAGAGCAGAAGTATAAGGTTTTTCCATCGGCATGCATATAAGGAGATTCTTCGTCAAAAGCTGTATTTACCTGTGGACCAAGGTTTTTGGCATGTTTCCATTTTCCTGTTTTTTTATCTTTTTGTGTGAAGTAAATGTCAAGTCCTCCATATCCTCCAGGTCTGTCTGATGTGAAAAAGATATAGTCTTCATCTGGGGAGAAGCTTGCACTCGTCTCGTTATATTCAGAGTTGATCACAGTATCTATTTTTATAGGCTTTGACCAGTCGTTATCTATGAAGTTGGTCACATAGATATCACCAGTTCCCGTTATAGTATCGTTTTTATAGATAAATAATTGGCCGCCGTCAAATGAAAGATTAATATTGGCATCGTTCATCTTGCTATTGATATGGCTACCAATAGATACTGGTTGCGACCATTGGTTATCCACTTTTTGAGAGATATAGATGTCTTCCATCAATTCTCCAAAATCATCTACATAATCGCTAGAAGAACCTTCTCTTCTTGACGTAAATATGATGGTCTTCTCATCAATAAAGATATTGGGCGCATAGTCCGCTTGAGGAGAGTTTATGGATTTTCCCATGTTAACAACTTTGGCCTCTATTGGTTTTTTCATTAACTCTACACCGTTTTTACAGTTCTTGATCAACTGTGGGATCATCTGAGCCTTCTCGTTGTCCTTAGTTGTTTTTTTTGCAATCTCAAAAGTTTTGACAGCTAGGTCAAACTTTAGGTTTAACATGTAAGCCTTGGCAAGGTAATATTCAATGTCATCTTTTCGGTAATTAGCAGAATAAGCTTTTTCTAAATAGTGTAGGGCTTTTTCGTTGTGATCTTTATAATAGTGACAAACACCGAGACGGGCTTCTATATGAGGATCGTTGGGCTGAAGACTGTCTAGTGTTGCGTATTCAATGATAGCTTTTTCGTAATTTTCTTTGTGAAAATGTTTATCAGCTGTATGAAGTGTTTTTGCGTAATCATCTGCAAATAAAATTGAAACCGAAATCGTAAAAAATAATAGTATAACTCCTTTCATTCCAAAAATGGTAATAAATATATAGTCGCTAATTACGTTTTATAGGTGCTAAGGTTGCAAAAAAAAGTCTTTCCCATGCGTAAGTTGTATGATTTTTTTAGTAAGTAGGGGGGATTTTCTCAATAATGAAATCGCAATATTGGTACTCCATTTTTTCCCGAAAAGTTTTTCGATTAATCTCGCAGATTTTAATCTGGTAGTAAAGGTTGCTTGCCATTCTTTTTGGAAGCTTTGTTGTATTTTTTGTAAGTTGCTGTTATATAGGTGATTGTTTATTTTTTCACTAAGCATGTATGCCGCATGGAAAGCCATACTCATTCCATTGCCACAGAGTGGTTGTATCATTCCTGCAGCATCTCCAATACAAATGATATCATTTTTAATCAATTCTTTTTCTGAAAAATTAATTTGTGATATGGTTAAAGGTTTTTCCCAAAGAAATATACTTTCTTGAAATATTTTTTTCAAAAATGGGTTTTTATGAAGTACATCTTGTTCCATTTGTTCAATAGAACCATGTCGTTTTAAGTTTTTAGCTGTGGTTAAATAGCACAGGCAGTAGGTGTTTTGTCCTTCTATTTTAGAAATGCCACAATAGCCGTCGTCGAAATTATGGAGCGCTATGGTATCAGGTTCCTGAGTGGTCTGAATATGATATTTGACGGCTATATAGTTGTTTTTTTCTTTCGATTTGATAAAGAAGTCTCGTTGTAACCATTTGTCGATATTCGATCTTTTGCCCTGGGCACCAATGCAGAGGTCTGCAGTGTAGGATTGCCCATCTTGATCTTTGAGGTGGAATTCTGGACCTTGTTTAGAAGTTTCCTGAATGCTACAATTACAATGGATTTTAACTCCAGATTCAAGGGCTTTTTGGTACAGCAGTTGATCTAGTAAGTACCTGCTGATGCCAAATCCTCCCAAAGGAAGCTCAGCTTCAAGCGTTTTGCCTGTATGGCTACTCACGACCAGTTTTTTTATATGTGGCAATTGATGTGATTCTCGGTCGATCTTTAGGGCTTGTGTTAAAAAGCTCCACGACTCTAACGATACATATTCGCCACAAAGCTTATGACTTGGATAGTTACCCTTTTCGAAGAGCACTACATTAACCCCTTTTTGAGCACACAATATGGAAAGACTAAGTCCTGCTAGTCCCCCACCTATGATCGCCAAGCGTATATTATTGTTTTCGAGGCTCATTCATAACAAATCTAGTTGTATTTCTACTCAAATACCATGTTTTGTTGAGATAATCATTGTAGATGTATAGAACCTAAAAAAATAACCACCAAGATTCAGTTGCCTTGGTGGTTTTAAAAAATACCCTCGCCGGTTTTTATTCGCAGCATAGGGGACTTTGTGTTTAATAGTTTTGGTTCATTCGAAAGTAACCTAGCCCCAGCATATGCTCTTGTGAAGCATCCCCGCGTCCGAGTTTTTGTGACTGGGGCTATGAGTTACAGTACTTTTATGGTGTTGAATTTAATATGTTTTGATTTTCATTATTTCAGTTTTCCTGGTTTTGTGCCCTTACAGACTTGAATGCCTGTAAGGGATCTCCAAAGGTTGTGTTCCACAGGAGCCAGTAGTGGGGATTGTTGGCTCAATCAGGACTAATCAGATTTAGGTTGGAAGGAGAAATACTTAGTTTGTAGGCCACATCATTACTGATTATTGGGTTGTTGTATTGTATGCTATTCATGATATTGATCGTTTTCATAGTTCAAAGATGCAACAAGACTTTCTCAAGTAGTGAGACATCTTTGATCTTTTTAAATAAATTTTCGATTTTTTTTAAGGCGTCTGGTTTATATCATTCCTTACCCTGAATTCTGGTTAAGGAATAGTTTTATGAGCCAAGGTTCCGAGGGTGGCGGCAAAAAGCGAGAGCTTTTTGAGCGAGTATTGTGCGCAGGGAGAACCATGTATACTGAAAATGTATTTGAACAGATATTGTTAAATTATACTGCTCATAAAGAATAAGATATAAGCAGTATATGTTTGATCTTATCCTGAGTTGGAGTTATCTTAGGTTTTAGGCATAAAAAAAGTCCTCACTGATAACTCAGAGAGGACTTTCTGGTTGTATTGTAGAATTGATTATAGTTCAGTTGGTCTTCTGAACATAATTTTTCCATCCAAAAATTCTTCAATAGCTAAACCTGTAGGTTTAGGAAGTCTTTCGTAATATTTAGAAATCTCTATTTGTTCTCTGTTTTCAAAAACTTCTTCCAAATTGTCAATGGATGAGGCAAATTCAGAGAGTTTATTGCTCAATTCCTCTTTGTTTTTAGTAGCTATTTGTCTAGCTCTTTTGGAAATGATCGCAAGTGACTCGTAGACATTGTCTGTTCCTACTTCCAGTTTGTCAAAATCCCTGGTAACGATCGATGTTGGAATGGTAACATTAGTAACCTTCTTAGCCATTTTTGTGATTTAATTTGTTAATGTATTTAATGCCTTCTGCTGAGTCTTCGTACAGCTTTTCTGCATCTTTGAGATATTTACTGTTGGGATACTTATCAATGAACTCTTGATATATAACGATCGTAAGATTATAACGTTCTATTTTTTTTGCATCTATGCTATGTTTCGCATAGTTAAATTGCGTCTTTAATTTGAGAAATGCAACTTCTTCTAGTCTTTTACTTTCCGGGTAGTCATTTTTGAAATTGTCAAAACAAAGAATAGCTGCCCTGAAGTCATCTAACTTATAATACAACATAGCGCCATTGTATGCCTTTTCTTCTAGCTTGGCTCTTGCATTGTCAATCATCTGATTGCATTCTTCCTTGTATTTTGTGTTTGGGTATCTTCTGATGAAATCTTGCACGGCATCTAAAGCCTCTTGAGTGGTACTCTGTTCAAGTTCTACGTCTGGAGAGCTAATCGCATTTGATTTTGCACTCATAAAAAGCGCTTCTTCAGCATATTCAGAACTAGGGTATGTCTCGTGAAACTTCTTAAAGTAATAATTGCTCATCACATATTGCCCCATATAGTATTGGCAATAAGAATACTTAAATTGTGCGAGCTCTGCATTTTTGGTGCCTTTGAGCATTGGCAAAAGTTCTTCAAAAAGTACACTGGCTTTGTAAAAATCTCCTTTGTCGTAGTATGCAGTAGCACTTGCAAACTTCTGCTCTGCGTTGGTAGAGCGTTGTGCTTTTTGAAATTTGCTACATGAAAGTGCCC
>CAMFLX010000096.1 GCA_945957555.1 uncultured Cytophagales bacterium | reverse complement strand
GGATCAATACTGCTCGTATTACTGTTGGTAACAATCCAAACTGTAGCCCCAGTGTTTTGGTCAACCTTTTGGATAACCAAGTCTCGTTTGGTTGCCAAATTTGCTTGAATGGCAACATAGTTAAATCCCTCCGTACTGGCGACTCCAATGGGCATGTTGTCTGACGTTCCTAATGCTGCATAACTTCCCTTAAGCCGTTCCTTAAGCATGTAAACTTGTGAATGGGAGCCCAAAAAGCTCAAAATCATCGCCATGAATGCGAATTTTAAGTTTTTCATAAAAAAGATTAATGTTAAAAATTAAAATATATTAAATCGGTAAAATCAAATTTGTAATAATTAGATACAATATAACACAAAGATAGGTTTTTGTAGGATACATTTACCACCCTAAATGGGTGGTATTTAAATTATTTTTAATGCAAAACTCATCGGCCTCCCATATATGAACAAATACATTGGTGCAGAACCCTCTCACATACTTCACAATGTCAAATACCTCGGTGTGGGCCAAACTTGCATACTTTACAGTGTCTTTACACAGTCTAGTTTATACTCCTTCAAATACCTCGGTTTGTTACAAACTTGCCTACTTCGCAGTGCAAAATACCTCGGTTTGTCACAAACTTGCCTACTTCGCAGTGTAAAATGCCCTAGTTTATTTCAAACTTGCCTACTTCGCAGTGCAAAATGCCTTGGTTTGTTACAAACTTGCATACTTTGCAATGTCAAATGCCTTGGTTTGTTACAAACTTGCATACTTTGCAATGTCAAATGCCTCGGTTTGTTGCAAACCTGCATACTTTGCAATGTCAAATGCCTCAGTTTGTCACAAACTTATGAAATCACGCAATAGAGGGATGAGACCTAGAAAAAAATATTTCATACTCACACAATAATTTGATACAAGATTCCGTTCTTATATAAATGCCCATGTGAAGAGACCTGTCTCGAAAACATGGGCATGGACACAAATATCTAAAAACAGTATAAAAAATGGAGACAAATCCTAACAGCACTCCCATTGGCAAGGCCAAGAGGCAGAGCACCATTCCTAACAAAGACAACGACCTACATGCGGTGGCTATTACCGTGGGTCGAAACTGGGAAAAAGCCCAAGAGCTGACCCTAGCATGGGTCAGTCAAGCCGAATTCAAAACCTGCGTAAATGACTTTGGCAGCTCGCTATCTACCAAAAACGAAAAGGGAGGCCAACGCTCACCCGTGACCCAGAAGCTCAAACTGGTGGACAAAACCATCAATAGCTCCATCAAACATGTAAAGGGGTATCTTTCCGAAAAGTACGGTGAAGAAGAAGCTAAAGCCTACTATCCAAAGTTTGGCATAGTACATTCTAAAGGAGGCTATATTTTACCAAAAGAAAGGCTAAATAGGCTGCAAGCCTTAAAAATGGTCGTTCCAGCACTTAAAGAAGAAGGGCTTGAAGACAAAAAATATGGAACTCAGTTCTGGGAACCAATAGTAACAATGTATATACAATATATAGATGACACCATAGATATGGATGGCTCCATAGCTAAACATGTGGGCAACAAAGAGAACTGCAAACAACGAATCAGACAGGTACTCAATAGTATCATATTCTTGCTGCGAGCCAACTACCCAGATACTTATAAAAGTATGCTGAGAGAATGGGGCTTTCAGAGGGAGAAATATTGATCTTTTTACTCTAAAACCTTTTGGTTGGAGACCACAAAAAAGAGGCTGCCCTTTAGGAACAGCCTCTTTTTCATGTCACGGGTCTTAAACCCTATTATTTTACAATCTTCCTACTTGTTGTTCCCTTATCAGTTTCTACCACCAATATCAAGAATCCCTTTTGTTGTGTTTTCACTACATCCACGGCACCAAAGTTTTGCATTTGTCCCAAAGTATTGCTCAGCATCACATTTTTAACTTGTAATTCAGACTTGATACGGATCTCCCCATTTTCGTCCACATATACTTGCACCAAATTTTCATCAGCTAGTTCCCGATCTTCCACACCTACTACGCAGTCAGGCGCTGGTTTGCTGGCGTTGTAGAGTTTCGCAATATTTCCTTTGCTCAAGGCTACATTATAAATTTTCACATCGCTAATAGCCCCATCAAATGCGTCTATGCCCCCTGCTGGCCTCCAGCCGATACCCGCCTCTGGCGTATTTCCGTATATGGCACCTGCAGTGCTTGATTTGGCCATGCCCTCCAATACGCCATTGACATACAAATACAAACTATCTGCTTTTCTCACACAAGCAAGATGATACCATGTACCAACTGTTGGCATAGTTAAACTATTAGCAGTTACTGTAACCCCAAAACTTACATAGCTGGTAGTCCTAAAACCATTGTTTACCTGTAGTAAAGTTTGATCACCCGAATAGCCCCCTATTCCAATAATCCCCCTACTATTACCTTGGGATACTAATGAATTGGGTTTTACCCATGTCACATAAGTATAATTGTTACTCATCAGCTCCGCATCCATTTTCATAGAGATTGCCGAACTATTCACCTTAATGGCGCCGTTGCTTTTACAAACTTGGTCTACTTCATATACTACCCCAGATGGGGTATTGATAACATCTGCTTTGTAAACACTACTATCAGCCAGGTTATTACTAAACCTATAGTCTCTCAGCAACGAATCTTTAGGCTGTACACACAATGAGCCTCCCAATGCATATAGATCCTTTACTGCGGATTTACTGATTGCATAGTTGTAGATTTTGACATCATCCAAGGCCCCAATAAAGTTGTAGGCTGTAGACAAAGATCCTAGTGTGGCATTGTAATCACCATAATTAGAGATGTTAGGTACAGGCAATGCTGACTTTGAAGCCAAAGTTCCGTTGATGTACAGAATCAAACTATCTGCGGTTTTCACACTCACCACTTGGTACCATTTGCCTACTTCCGGATTCACAGCACCAACCGCATTGATTTTCTGTAATGTTCTTGTATTCGTGTTTTGAACTGATGCATTAATCACGAAACTAGAATTGGTAACAGAAATACCGTGCAAACCCACAGTTAGGACCCTTTGTGTATCTGCAGTCACAATTGGTTTTTCCAAGAGCTTAACCCAAGCCACATAAGAGTAGGCATCCAGATCTAATGAAAAATGATTAGCTGAAATGAATGGAATGGTAACTTGGGCATTATATCCTCTATGGATGAGTAATGCCTTATCCAATTTGCAAAATCTATCACGTGAATATTTGGCAACAGCTGAAGTGTTGGCGTAGAAACCACTACTATCTATATTATTCCCAGTAAACTGATAGCTTCGGACCAAGGCATTTTCTTGGACGTTGGTGCATAAGCTACGTCCCTTAGTATCGGCATACAATGCTTTGATCTCAGTAACACTCAATACCTTGTCAAATACCTTCACTGCATCCACGGAACCATTCAAAGGCAGCATTGTACTTGGCCTTGTCCCTACTCTACCCTTAGCAGCAGTACCATAATCAGTATAATAACCCACCGGACATTTTACTTTCCCCTCCAATTGGCCATTCACATACAGCAATAGACTATCTTGCCTTTTCACACTTACCACATGGTACCATTTGCCCAACTCTGGCAATGTGGTACCAACAGCCGTCAGTGCAATTGATTTACTTGCATTCACCATATACGAGATAGCTGCAAACCCGTTATAAACCGCAACAATAGATTGATCTCCCCCTGTGCCGCCAATTCCCACGATTCCTAAGGCATTATTGTTACCTGCCCTTGCAGAAAGCTTCACCCAGGCACTGTAGGTATATTGTTCCAAATCTAGCGAGGAATTGTTGTTGGCCACAAATGGAAACATAAGTGACTCGGATCCGACAAACACTGCACTATTGTTTTCGCAATATCTGCCCCTTACAAATGACGGAGCGCTTGTGATATCCATTTTCAGAGTACTGCTATCCAATGTGTTGTTGGTAAATTCATAACTACGTACCAAACCTATTGGATCTGGTTTGGTGCAAATGATTCGGCCTTGATTGTTTTGGTATAAAGCTAAAACCTCTGCACGGCTCAGTCCTTTATTATAAATTTTTACATCATCTATGGAACCGTTGAATATTTCCATGCCTCCTGCAGCCCTCTCTCCAATTTGGGCATCAGGCCCTGTGGAATAATAAACGGTATTTCCAAGCGGCAGGGCTTTCCTTCCCTCTAATACACCATTTACATATAGTAGCATGCTGTCTTGTCTTCTCACACTTACTACATGGTACCATTTACCCACTTCGGGAACAGTAGTACTGCTATCGTTCATATTGGCAACACTACCATTTACTGTATAATAAGACCCTCCCAAAAACTTAGTTTTGGTTATTCCCAAAGTTTGATCACCACCTTCGTTTCCTACTGCTAAAATACATGCTGCCGAAGTACCCCTAGGGCGAACATTGATCTTTACCCATGCACTATAAGTATAACTGGTATTGAGAAGTCCCAGTCCATTGGCTGAAGTTAATGGCACAGAGACACCAGTACCTGTACCATTGAGTACTAAGGCACCTTCGTTGTCACAAAAACGACCCTTATCATATGTAACTGTTTTAGTAATGTGCGAGGAGGCAATACTACTATCCATCAAGTTACCAGAAAATCTATAGTCTCTAATCAATCCGAGATGAGTGTATCCACAAATAGTGGCCTTATCTGTATTATATAGCCCAATAACTTCTTCATTGCTCAGCCCCCTATTGTATATTTTAACAGCATCTACAATCCCTCTCAGCGAAGGCTCTCCGCTACGTGAGGCTATATAAGCTGCTGGTGCTGAGCCATAATTACTTGTATTATTTGCTGGCAAAACCTTTTTCCCTTCCAGACTCCCATTCACAAACAGTAAAAGACTATCTGCCCTCTTTACACTTACTAAATGGTACCAATTATTGATTTCAACTTTGGTTTTTGCACCCGTTATAGACAATACAGATGAAGTATTGTGATAAGAATGTGCATTAAAACCCGTTGGAGTCGCATATATGGTTTGATCCCCACCACTGCTTCCCACGGTGAGTATGAAGGAATTACTGGTAGGCACACTCAAAAAACGTACCCAAACGCTGTAGGTATAGGTATTGTTAGCCAAAGTAGCCACAGTTCCCGATGCAAACGGCATAGCGAGCCCTGATGTATTTGTTATAAATGCTGCTGCACCATTAGCATCACAAAAACGTCCCCATGTAAATGTTGGAGTGGTGCTTAAATGTTGGATGTAACTACTACTATCCAATACATTATTATTGAATTGATAACTACGAATTAAACCTGATAATTCGGTTGTTTTTGCACACAAGGGTCCTAGCCCAAGGATTAGCAAAAATTGTAAAAGTTTTTTCATCATATTTTAACGTGATTTTTTATTTGTCGTCATTACCGATAAAGACTATGCCGTAAAAACGAATAAGACCTTCAACTTATCGACCTTACACCTATGATGAAAACCACAATCCTTTCGTGACACAAGAGAGATGTTTTTTTTAAAACCTTTCACAAATCCACCCCTCGAGTGAGGCCTATCAACAAAAAAAGGGCTTTTCGAATCCGAAAAGCCCTTTTTTTGAGTTATACAGTTTTTAAGATATTACTTAACAACAAATTTTCCGTCACCAATTTTCTTGCCTTCGCAAACTACTTCTACTTTCTGATTTCCCTTTTTCCACTCACCTTGGTTGTGATACAGGAACGTCATAGTTTGTTTCTTGCCATCGTACAACATTTCTTGTTTAGAAGTATAGTACGTAGTTTCACCGTCCATTTCTACGGATCCACCGCCAGTGCTTTCATTGTAGATCACGGCACCGTCTGGCCCTAACACCCTTAAGAAGAATTCCTTAGTTTCAACCATAGCCACTTTATTTTCCAAGATATTGAAAGAAACTTTGATCTTATCTATATTTTTAGCTTTGTAAGTCATTCCATCATCATCTTTTTCCTTACCGCTTTTCTTCAGCACCGATACGTGAAAATTATCTGCTTTAAGCACCTGTGCGATCTTAACCGTTTTATCAAGCTCATCCCTTATAGCAGACACCTTAGAAACTGAATCCATCAAAGACTGTATTTTCTGCTTGTACTCAGAAAGTTGCCTCTCCTGTGCAGTGATTAGAGAATCTTTGCCATCGCTTTTAGATTCCAATTCACTCATTTTACTTTCTGCTTCTTTTAAGCGAGCCTCATATTTCGCCCTCATAGCAGGTACATAAGCCAATTGCCCTCTTAGAGCTTTCTTGTCAGCCTCTAGTTGTTCATTCAATTTAAACAAAGAATCCTTTTCACTTTGCAATAAATCTCCTCTTTGGATTTGAGCCGTAAGGCTCTTTTGTACAGAGTCAATCCTATTGATTAAGTCTTCGTTTTTATTAGTAACAGTTTCTATAGTATCCTTTTGAACAGCAACTGTTTTCTTTTCTTTATATAATAAAAATCCCTCAGTGGCACTAACCCCTAAAAGTGCTGTTACAATACCGATAAGTATACCTTTGGAATTACTTTTTTTGGGTTCTTTGATTTCAGTCATAAAAATCGATTAATAGTTTTATTCTAATAATTTTACAAATATTTATAAAATTATTAATAATTATCTAAATTATCTAAATTTTAAGATAAAAATGTTGCTTTGGTTGGTTTTTCCTAAAAAATAAAACTCCAAAATAAAAAAAATCTACCGAAATCATTACGTCCTGATCTGCACATATTTCGGCCCATGCTGCCTTCATTCCACGAGACCAATAGATGTCGTCGAATACAAATACAGAGCCATCGTGCGCTCTTTCCTTACACCACCTAAAATATTTTAGCGTAGCCTCATAGGTGTGATTTGCATCAAAAAAAACAAAGTCAAGTACCTCCATCTCCTCCAAAACCTTAGGTAACACCACATCTATATCGCCTAATACTGAAGTAACATTGCTTTTCTTCTGTTTACGAAAAAGCTGCTGTGCATAATTGCGTGTAGCAGCGCACCCTTCTACGGTATAAACCTTATGCTTGCTGTCTACCGAGGCTAAATAGAGACTTGTGAGCCCCAAAGAGGTACCCAGCTCCAAAGAAGTACGTGGCCTCAAATGATTGATGAGACGAAACAGAAACTGCGCAACAAACTCTTGTTTACCTGAGTTTTTCACAATATCCTTTACTTGCCGAGTAGACGACCTTGTTTTTTGCGACCCAGCCCCCAAGTCATGGATGTGTAGCACTGTTTGATCCTGCAACAACTTATTTCGCAAAGATTTTAACTCTACAAATGAATAGAAATGCTTATTGTATGCTACAGTCTGATTGTAAAACTCGAAAAGAAATGGAGAATGTATAGAATATGCATCTCCTGATTTAAGCTTATGCAGCAGAAAATGTTTTATTTGGAATAAAAGGGACAAACTAGTTTAATCTGTAAGGTACGATGAGATGGAATTCAGGGATTTTGACTTCAAATCTAAATCCATCTATCTGACGTTCCATTAGGTAAAAACCATACATCTTCCCCATATTGGTTTTGAGATTGCAACCTGATACATATCTATGGGACTGGCCAGGCTCTAAAACAGGTTGTTGACCAATTACGCCTTCCCCCTCTACTTCTTTCGTTTCACCATTAGAATCAAAAATAAACCAATGCCTTCTCAAAAGCTGTAGTGTATACTCACTGTTGTTCTCTATTACGATATCATAAGAAAATACATAGTGATTCTGGTCTGCGTTTGAATACCCAGGCTGGAACGTGCTTTCAACACTTATCTTCACACCGTCTGTTATCTGCGTCACCATATTTCTATCCATAACGTGTAGTCAGAGAATTTAGTTTTTTGAAGTTAGTACTTTTTTGCAAAACCCACAAGACAAATATCTAAAAAGTGCATAAATGAGGCTATTTGTAAGATATATAGGGGTCTTTACCCTCAATAGTATACAAGAGATTGACGTAAAACTCATAATTATTCATTAAAATTGCCAAAATATTTGCTCTAACAATGAAAAAACCAGAAATACTTGTCTCTGTCCCTTCTGATATCGGTGCCCAACGTATGGGGACAGCATTGGCTTTTGATGCACTTATGGTCGCTGATGCAGAAAGAGATCAACCACTACTTAAGAACATGAGCGTGCATATTATTCATGGCAAACCCAAAGCTAGAGGCGATAAAGGCCCATACGTGCAGGGTAAGTACGCACAAACGCTTACCGAGATCAATAATCATACTGCACTAAAAATTGCGGAACTTGTCTCGCAGAAATACCCACTGGTGATCAGCGGAGACCACAGCAATGCCATTGGTATTATGGCTGGTGTACGAGAGGCCATAGGGGCAGATAAAAAATTGGGGGTGATCTGGATCGATGCTCATGCAGACTTACATACCCCCTACACCACACCTTCTGGCAACTTTCATGGCATGAGCCTCTCTGCATCTATGGGTTTCGACAATACAGAACTCTCCAGAAGCGATATTGACGAAGGTCTTAAGCCTTACTGGGAAGCTCTTAAACATTGTGGTCATCAAGGTATTTCACCTAAAATCACACCTCAAGACATTTTCTTTATCGGACTTCGTGACTTTGAGATTCAAGAGTATCACCTGATCCGTGACCACAAACTCAACCACTATAGTCCTTATGATATCAAGGCAAAAGGTTTAGACTACATTCTAGAGAAAGCCATAGAGTACTTCCAAGACTATGATGCAGTTTATGTATCATTCGATGTGGATGTACTAGATACCAGTATCTCTACAGGAACAGGCACCCCTGTATACAATGGGTTAATGATGCCTGAAGCTAAACAAGTAGTAAAAAAACTAAAGGAGCTTACAAATATTCGTATTTGGGAATTTACAGAGATCAATCCTTTGCTGGACAACAACAATAGCATGAGCAAAGCTGTATTAAAGCTCATAGAAGTGTTGATGGAAGACTAAAAAACATCCAACTCATTCTATCTCAGTATACATAGTTACATTCACTGTGTAATAAATAAGCTGTCCACTTGAACTAATGCCTTGTCCTCCCATGCCTTTGTTATAAGTTTGAAAACTCTGAGAATTCAAGGTTGTGTTAAGGGCGCTATTCGGACTTCCATTCGTTTGCATGAAATAAATTTTCCCTAATTTTATATTGGCCGCTTTGGCAAGCCTTTCAGTAGTTTCTCGAGCATCTATTACTGCAAGATCTTGAGCCCTTTTGTAAAAGTTAGCGGCATCTGTATGAAAATAAGAAACTCTTTCTATTTCACTGATCTTGGTTTTCAACAGTTCCTCCGTGAGCTTCTGCATTTGCCCCAAGTCTCTAAGGGTTAAGATTACCTTTTGATACGACTCAAATCCATTAAAAATATCCTTCTCCTGTGCCTCACTCCTTGTAAAGGATTTATCTGTCGCAATAAGACTCGTCCGTATATCTAAAGTATCCGTCACATATTGGCGAATAATGGCCTTAACTACTCTTTCAGTTCTTTGTGTCTCGTTCAACGACTCTCTTAAGGTAGGTTTTACAAATCGTATCACGATCGTAATATGGGCAGCATTTGGAAAAGTAGATGTAGAACCTGTGCCTATAACACTGATCTTAGCTCTATCCTGAATGATTTGTGAAGTTTGGGCCCATAAGCCAGTAATACACGTCAGGCATAAAGTGCATATAATAGATATCTTACCCATATTGCGATTTTTTTTTGCGCAAACTAGGGGTTATAGAAGTTGAGACCAATCATAACTTAGCTAAATGGGATAAGTACTAGGCCAATTAGCCGTATGACCTAGTGAAAATGCACGCTAAGCAATTCGAATATTTACCAAAACTTAAGAAATACCGATAAGAGACAATAAATCCATATCAAAAGTCTGCATACACCAAACAGTTAGTGTTTTAACTTCATGTGGTGCCATCCATTTGATCAATTTAAAATACTCTTTTCTGAACAATTCTGGGTCAGTGGTACTGACTGCCAATAAAACAGACTTTGCGAGTTTAAACATAAACTAATAAATTTTTAAAAAGTATGAATTGATTCTTCTGCTACAACCAATCAAAACTTTATTTTGTTTTATTTTTCAAAACTTTTTTATTCATAAATCAAATGCTTTACACTTTCACCTGAGTTAGCCAACTCCATTAATGAATCAATACCAATTTGCAAATGCTTTTCCACAAAATGTTTGGTAACTTTTTTATCACTCTCAGATGTCTTTACGCCATCTGGCGTCATTGGGTTGTCTGAAACCAATAATAAAGCACCATGGGGGATATTATTCATAAAACCAGTGATAAAGATGGTAGCTGTTTCCATATCTATACCCATAGTTCTTATGTCTGTCAAATATGCCTTAAACTTCTCGTCATGTTCCCAAACCCTACGATTGGTGGTGTACACTGTACCTGTCCAATAATCTAAATTATGGGCTTTAATCATGGAAGAAACGGCTTTTTGTAGCCTAAATGATGGCAAAGCAGGTATTTCAGGAGGACAATAATCATTACTTGTACCCTCCCCTCTTATGGCGGCAATTGGCAGGATGAAATCTCCAACTTTTGTTTTCTTTAGTCCGCCACATTTGCCAAGGAATAATGCCGCTTTAGGCGCTACCGCCGACAATAAATCCATGGCAGTAGCAGCCATGGCGCTCCCCATACCAAAGTTCAAAATGGTAATCTTGCCATAAGTAGCCGTTTGCATAGGTTTGTCCTTGCCAATGATCTCTACATTGAACTTCTGTGCGAACATTTCCACATAATTAATAAAATTGGTCATCAGGATGTATTCTCCAAATGTTTCTAAAGGAGTCCCTGTATACCTTGGCAACCAATCTTTCACAATCTCCTCTTTCGTTTTCATAATGCTTGTTTTAAAAAATTATACATTTGTAAGATGAAAAAATTAATTTTTCCAGCTTTTGATCATAAGGTCAAGCAGTCTGGAGAAAAGCTTTTGATATTTGACGTAATCCGACGCGATTATGTTGCACTCACCCCCGAAGAATGGGTAAGGCAACATGTCATTCATGTCCTTATTCATTTTAAAAAATATCCAAAATCACTTTTTTCCGTCGAAAGGGGTCTCAAAGTGAATCAGTTATCCAAAAGGACAGATGTAGTAGTTTTTTCGTCTAAAATGACACCTTTTCTCTTGGTAGAATGTAAAGCTCCAGAAGAAAAAATAAATGAATCCGTACTTCGTCAAGTCTTGATTTACAACTTAGAGAAAAAGGCAGAGTTTGTATGTATCACTAATGGCATCATATTGAAGGTCTTTCACCACATCCACAACGAACTGAAAGAGATTGACGACTTTCCAGAATGGCCAAATGATGAAAGTGTTGAGTGTTGAATTTAAAAATTCGCTTTTGTAATCAATGATTTATTGTTAAAATAATTATTAAAAAAGATGTTATCGAACAGACAGATATTTCTTAGAAACGTTGCACAAACATCTGATGCACCCTTAATGCTTGAAATCGAAAAAGCGGAAGGTGTCTATCTTCACGATGTTTCTGGGAAAAAATATATTGATTTCATTTCAGGCATATCGGTAAGCAATGTAGGCCACTGCCACCCTAAAGTAGTAAAAGCCATACATGAACAAAGTCAAAAATTCATGCACTTGATGGTCTATGGCGAATACATCCACAGCCCACAGGTTTTACTGTCTAAAGCTTTGTGTGAGACTTTGCCCAGTACACTCAGCAACGTCTACTTGGTTAATTCAGGAGCAGAAGCGATAGAAGGTGCGATGAAACTAGCAAAGAGGTATACGGGAAGAACAGAAATCATCAGTTGCATAAATGCTTATCATGGGTCTTCCCAATGTGCTTTATCGATCATGGGCAGTGAGTTCTTTAAACAAGCTTATCGGCCCTTACTACCCGATTGCAGAAACATACGATTCAATAAAATCCCTGATCTCTCACTAATCACAGAACAAACGGCTGCAGTGTTTATTGAAGTAGTACAAGGAGAAGCGGGGATTATTCCCGCGGAAAAGGAATACCTACAAAAGTTAAGAGAGAAATGTACAGCGATGGGTACTCTCTTGGTCTTCGACGAAATCCAGACAGGTTTTGGACGTACGGGTTCTTTTTGGGCTTTTGAACAATACGGGGTGGTGCCAGATGTATTAGTTTGTGCCAAAGGAATGGGAGGAGGAATGCCTATTGGGGCGTTCATAGCGAATGAATCTCTCATGGCTGTCTTTAAAAATGAACCTTTTCTAGGCCATATCACAACCTTTGGGGGGCATCCTGTATCTAGCGCAGCATCTTTAGCTACTTTGCAACTCATTTTAGAAGAAAACCTTATAGCTGAGGTACATTCTAAAGCACTTTACATAAAAGAGAGACTAAAATCTCCCCTGATTAAGACCATCAGACATAAGGGCTTGATGATGGCTGTAGAGTTTGAGAGCTTTGATGTCCTTAAAAAAATCATAGACAAAGCTATTGATCTAGGTGTAATCACAGATTGGTTCTTGTTTTGTAACAACTCCATGAGGATCTGTCCACCATTGACCATTAGCTATCATGAGTTGGATGAAGCTTGTCACAAAATAAATGAAGCGATGGCATAAAGTCTCCATGCGCAACAATGCAACAAATACGAGACACACACGTATAAAAAATCATTAATATCGAGCACGCAAGGGTTTCTTATTTAAAGATTTATAGTTTCGGAAGGACGGATGATCAGTCTGATCATCTACAACAAAGCCATCGAGTAATCGATGGCTTTGTCTGTTTATTAGTCATCAATAGTATCTCTACTCTTTCATGAGTTTGTACACATAGTTTCTATTGTCAGCAACATATTTCATCAAATATATTCCTGATTTTTGATTTTGTAGATCAATGGAACCTCCCGTAAAGCTTTTAAAGGCAAGGATATCTTTTCCTTGAACATCAGTAATTGTTAGATTTTCTACTTGTTTTGAAAGCTCTATATTAAATATACCTATGCTAGGATTTGGATATACGTTGAGTACTGTAGCCATTAGGTTTTCATCTTGCACATCTGTCACAACTGGGCCAAACCTATTCACATCAACGGGTGCTAACTCAGCATTGATATACGCTAAAGCCCCTACTAAACCAGCATTATAATCAATTCCTCCTTCAGAAAAAGTATAATCGTTAGGGTTGTTATCCTTAAAGTTACTTACCGTTCTGGTCCCCCCTATCATGTATCCAAACTGAGCGTTTTTTGAAGGGATCGTCATACTTGCCTTATTTGCATCACTGGGGTTGTCATCCCGAAGATATACATTCCTATGGTGAGGAAACTTGGGTGATTTAGCACCAAAACCCACTATAAACGACTGGTTCGATGCATTTTTACCCAAAATATAATCTATGTTATCATAAATAAATTTCATCGTATTGGTTTGCTTACCGTTCAACTTGGCATCTAAAGCTACCAACAATGCCGAACTACCATTGTATCTCAATGGGCCCCAACTGGTATTTCCTTTGCTAAATTGCCCATCAGACTGTACGTTTGACATATAAATATTAATCGCAGCCCTATACACTGAGGCGGCATTAGCCGTACCCAACTTTGCTAAATTGTAAATGGCTATTTCTCCATCATTCTGATAGTCAAATCCATAACCTGGATTTCCATACACATTCTTAGCACTATTGTCTTTATCAAAAGTAAAAGTTTGAGCTTCAGTCTTGTATTTAGCATCGCCTGTGGCCCAAAACAATTCTGCGCAAAGGTTTACATAATCATCTCTCCAATTTTTATCAGCTCCATAAAAAGCTCCATCTCCCGCCCCTACGGTACCTGGATGCGCCTTGGCATAATCGTATGCATAAAGGGCGTGGGTGAGACAGGTCTGGGCATAAGTAGCATCATAGTATTTATAGATCCTAGACATCAAAGCCAGTGTAGCTCCACAAAGAGAGGCCATAGACGCATCGGCAGGGTTTTTATAAACAACCCTCGTTTGTCCACCATTATCTACTGAAAGCGTTTGCATCTTGGTAGCTGTAACCCATTGCTTATGATCTGGGGCCCCTTGACCTACTTGGTAATAAAATACAGTAGAACTTCGCGTACATTTGATAAAATAATCGGTTGCATGTTTTACCTCATCGACTATATCAGGTATCCCATTGGGATCGTGACCATTGTCTTCAAAATTCCATTTGCCTGAGGCTTTGTAACCTGTATAAGCATACGAATATCTGTCATCGTAACCTTCAGGGATCTCTGAGTATGCCTTTAATAACATATATCCCGAGTAAAATTGCGTTTGGCCAAACTTCACATGATCACCACAGTCATGCCAGCCCCCTGAAAGATCATAGCCATCGGTATCTTTGTCATCAATAAAAGCCGTACCCCTATATTTTTCCGCGAGACCACTCGGCAAATGATTTGCCAATAGCCAATTATTATTCCCAGATCTTTGCGCACCGTACAAACGTGTGGTCATCCATAATGCTTTTTTGTAGTCATTTGCTGTGAAGCCCGGATTCTGAGAGAGGGACGCAAACGTTCCCAGAAGACACGCCAAAAGAAGGCATTCTTTTACCTTTGTAATCTTATATTTCATAATTTGTCTATTTAATTCCCTAAAAATAATAAAAAAATACAATTTAAAACAAATAAAATCATACTTTACATCATTTCTCTGTTAGATATCCAAGCAAAATAAGGCAGGGAGCCTTTCTTTGATGGCAAATTTATTTGATCAATACCCAAGGAACTTAACGTGAATCTTCTTTAGACTAAAAACAAGTTAGCTCCGCCATTTGACAAATTAATTTTTTATGTGTTGATTTGCAGAGCATTTCACCTTGGGTATATTTTACAACTTAAAAATGGTGAAAATTATGAAAGTTATTTATCTACTACATCCACACGTCTAAGTGCATCACACTTGCCACTGAAACACTCAAGTGTTTCAATGTTTATCCTCTATATATTTAAGTAAGCCAGATATAGACGTTTTAAAAAATGTCTACTCATATTACTGTATATTCTTAAATCTGTGATTCAGAGGATTCGTCTCAAAAAATTTCATTAAAAAATTAATTCGTTCTTAGGCTTTGTGCTTTTGAATTCAATCACTTGTTGGTTTAACCATACGAGATTACCAAATAAAATAATGAACACTCAATTACTTGAGCATAAAGACTTACTACACAAAAAAGAGGTCTTAGCTCAGATTAAAATACAATTAAAAGAAAACTTCATCGGCCTAGATCAGGTCATTGATGAAGTCATGAACCTTGTGGGTGCTTGGTATCTATTTCCTGATGCCCAACTCAGACCTACGGTGATCAACTTATGGGGACTTACAGGCTCTGGCAAGACTGCTTTAATTAAAAAACTCGTGGAATTATTAGCACATGAAAAGCTTTTTGCGATGTTTGATATGGGCGAATTTGAATCAGATTCTGCATCTTGGTTCAAAAACATCCTTACCAACGACTTGGAGTATTTCCATGAGAAACCAGGAATCATTTGCCTTGACGAATTCCAGTTTGCAAGAACGATTGGAAAGAATGGCGATGAGCTTGGCAAAGACAAATTAAGGGTTATCTGGGACTTATTAGATTCTGGCAAAATCTCTTACATACCTGGAGGACATTCCTACTACATTGGGAGGGTCGAAGCCTTATTTTTCAGGATCCAAAAAGCCATGGAACGTGGCGTGATACTCAGCAACGGTATTATTACACATAACGAGGACATTTTCCTTCAGATCTTCTATGGTTTCTATTTTGAAGATGAGAGCCGTGGTGGTACTCCTCTCACAAAGGAGTATTTCCTGTCAAACGACTTTACAGAAGGTCTTTACTATCTCAATAGCGGAAATGATTTGAGTCGGGAGTTGATTAAAGATAAACTTGCCAAGGCAAGCTTTGAGGACATTGTGCTCATGGTGGAAGATGGATTGAAAACCCGAATCGCGACTAAGCAGATGGATCTTACCCAATGTCTGATCTTTGTGTTGGGCAATCTTGACGAAGCATATTATATGAGTTACAGCATCAACCCTGACATCAGTGCTGATGACTTGCACAAAGCCACTCAAAAAATTACGATTGCACATATTAAAGAAGCCTTACAAAAACGTTTCAGAAATGAACAAATTGCAAGACTGGGCAATAATCATGTGATTTACAAGTCCTTTAGTAAATCACACTTTGTCCTATTTATCAAGAACGAATTAGAGCGTGTAAAACAATTTGTATCACACAGATTTGGTTTTACGGTAAACTTCGACAATTCGGTAATTGATATTATCTACAACGAAGGGGTATTCCCTGCACAAGGTACAAGACCCGTACTTACCACGATTAAAAACCTTGTGGAATGCTTCATTAGTAAAATAGTGGTGGAAATGATGGAAAAACAGCTTACAGTTGCTACTGTTGATTGGGCATTTAAAGAGGAGTATTTCCTTATTAAATTCAAAGATAGCGAAGGAGAAATTCTTCATTCCTTCAAAGATGAAGTAGTATTGAAAACTGAAAAATTGCGCCAAACCTCCAATCTCGACATCCAAGCACATACGGCGGTACATGAGGCGGGTCACGGGGTATTGGCAACACTTACACTCAGGCTCTTGCCTTCAGTGATTGTCTCCAAGTCTGCTTCCAATAGCTGCGATGGTTTTTGTATGGTGACTCAGCCAGAAGACCTCGTAACAAGAGAAACGATTAGGAGCAATATCATCATCTCACTAGGAGGCTATGTGGCTGAAAAAATGATTTTCGGATTGCACAATACTTCATCTGGAGTAGAAGGGGACATTCAAGATGCTACTGCTGAAGCCAATAAGGCTATCAAACAATATGCTATGGGTAAAGACCCTGTACTGGTTGCTTTGGAATCTGGTGATAATGAAAATGCATTTTTCCACCACGAGCAATATGTTGATGAGGCCATGCAGCTCATCAAAGCTTGTGAGATAGAGGCTTTTGAAATTCTCTCTAGAAATAAATTATTGCTACTCAAAATTGCGGAATACTTAACCGTACACCCTAGAATGGAAGAGGAAACTATTGGTGCATTTGTAAAGCAATATAGTGTAGAAGAGTGGGTTCGTAAAGAAGGTTTCAAAAACAAAAAGCACTACTTTGATTTCCACCAGAGCATTAAGTCGCAACTTCAGGAACTGGAAACAGCCTTAGTGTTGTAGAAGTTTGAATAGATGCGGCTTCTATTCGCAGGGAATAACTACCATAATAATGAAAGCTCACATCGACATTAGAACAATGCAACCCACTAAAAGCAGCAAAGCCCTCCGAAATCTCGGAAGGCTTTGCTTTATACTTAAAAAATGAATTACTTCACTTCTACAAGTTTCTTGAATTCTTCTGAACTCACTTTTTTCTCTGTTTTGGATACCGACTCAAACACATGGTCTAACACTTTTTCATTCAAAGCTTGATCATACATGTTCAAGAAGTTACGTCCTTTGTTTTCTTTCAGGTAGCTATCAGCCCAAGTATCAAGATATTTATCCATCTCCTCGTTCATTGGCATATTTCCGAACTGAGAACTCAACATAGCTTTGGTTCTAGCCATTACTTCTGCTGTTTCTACTTTGATCGCCTTTTCGTTAGCTATCTTGTCTACGATGTACATCCACTTCATTTCCTTTTCGTAGTTGTTGAATTCCTTCTCTACGTCATCCTTGGTGGTTTTACCTTCTGTAGCATATTCAATCCAACGTTTCAAGAAATCCTTCGAAAGACTCAATTTTGTATCATTCAAAACTTTATCTTTCAAACTGAATTTATTGAAATATTCTGTTTCACGATTGTAGTTATTTCCTACGATTTCCTTCAACTTAGCCATGAATTCTTCTTCAGACTTCACTGCAT
>CAMFLX010000095.1 GCA_945957555.1 uncultured Cytophagales bacterium | reverse complement strand
AGATTGGTCTATAAGTCTTCGTCCAGCAGATGTCATCACTTCCCTTTTTCTAATAATAGCATCATCCTTTGTTAATTGCTGCAAATACTCATCCCTAATCCTGTATACACGAGAGTCTCCAATATTTACGATAAAACATTTATTAGAAACATATTGCCAGACCAGCGCGGTCAAAGTAGTTGACATCCGACTACATCTATCTTCAATTGCGTTAATAGCTTCATTAGTTTGGATGACACTTTCTTTGATTCGTTCAACATACTCCAATTGCCTATTATTCTTAAAATTTGCAATAATTGTTTGGCAACATGTCTGTGAGGCAAACCAATCGCAAGGTTGTTGGCTTACACCATCAGCCACAATTGCAATTAAAATCGACTCATCACATAAATCTTCAAAAAGGAAATGGTCTCCATTTTTCTCTTTGCTGTAATACTTAAGGCTCTCCCCAATGATTTGATAATTTCTATTTTCCATATACCAAAGCTACGTGATGTCATTTCTAAAGATTGACTTCACTTACAAATCTTACTTTCTATCAAGCATTCCAATTCAAACACAAATAATCAATTAGTTTATCTATTTGCAAATGTTCATACCTCCATTGCCAAGCTTTGGGCAATTCTTGTTTGCCTAGTAGAGTTCCTACTATTTGACCTGTCATAGAACAAGTCGTATCAGTGTCTCCTCCCAGTTTTATAAGTTCTGTAAGTATGGTTTTGTAATCAAGTTTACTTACTTGCTGCGCCGCAAACAAAGCAATTGGCACAGAATCTACCACATAGCCCGTGGGTTTATAACGAAGTCCCACTTCTGCAATAGACTGATGTTTGTATCCTTCAAGTTCTATACAACGATCCCTTACCCTAGTATCTGACAGTTCGTCAATGATGTTTTCGATCAAGTCGTCAGCACCTTTCCACTTCCCCTCAATTGTATGCTTTATGGCATAATAAACAGCCAATGCCCCCGTATAAGCCTCGTCGTTTTTATGTGTTATTTTACAAACATCAGCTATGGTAAAGCGGTCCACATCATTTTTAAAAGCCAATGGAGCTATACGCATTGCAGCACCATTGCCCGCTGCATATTCACCGGATCTAGCAACCTGAGTCCAATGCCCACCCATTTGCAACTCCCTGAGTGCTTTTAGCGTACTTGCACCCAAACCTGTCAGTTTGCCTTCAGTATACCAATATAGAAATTTAGAAGCTACTCTAGCAGGATCTATACTCTTTGTATCAAAAATAGCCTCACAAGTGGCCATGGTCAACTGCGTATCGTCGGAGATCTTCCATTCAAAGTCGAAATCAACACTTGGCACTATATCCAATCCTTCATATCGACTACCTACGGCATCACCAATGGCTCCATATACCAAACATCCTCTTAATCTCTCTTTTAAATCCACTAGTAACGATAGTTAAATAGTTGACAAACTTTTCTTTGCAGTATTTGTAGCACTTGGTTCCAATTCAAGCTTTCATCCTTCCACTGAAAAGTGAATAGGTTTATCGTCTCTCAATTCAATAACAATCTTAGAAAATCCGTCCTTTAGATTTAAAAGATTCATTTCCCACTCATTAGAATCGGTAGTAATATTCTCAGCAATTGTGATTGATTCCAGCCTGTATTCTTTCCCGAATTGTTCTATGGTAATCAACTTTTCTTTAATTGTTAAGTAATCACAAATATTTTCGAAAATCTTAGAAAAATCAACTTTTATGACTTTAAACGCATCTTGTTGATTCTTAGTGGATCTTTGATCACTTGATTCAAGGTATAATACAACTGGTCTTTCTATCCCATCGAGCATTATATATGTTTGCAAATAATAACCTTTGTTGTATTTATCATATAAAACACCCATTTCACCAAAATAGGTGTCCTCTATCCGATGAGGCTTCAACATATTCATAAGGCTTATCACCCATCCCTTTACACCTATCATAATAAAATAATATAAAGCAATATTCCTCTCCAAAGCCTACTTATTCCGGCAAGGAGTCATTTATTTATTTCCGCCCGCCGCAACGGGCACATGCAAATAATTTCTGCTCACTGCAACCGCCGCAACGGGCAAATGCAAATAATTTCTGCCCACTGCAACTGCCGCAACGGGCAGATGCAAATAATTTCTGCCCGCTGTAACCGCCGCAACGGGCATATTCAAATAATTTCTGCCCACTGCAACTGCCGCAACGGGCCTAATACTCTTAACTTGCACAGACGTTGGATACCAATTATTTCATACTCTATGGCATGCTATATACTGAGGTCTGGTAGGAAGGCTAAATATTAAAGTCATTACTTTAGAAAAAGTTACAAAAGAAGCCGTATCGCAAGTCTTGCAATACGGCTTCTTTTTTGAGCTTACTGTACCCTGCTCAGCGGTTCGCTCCATTCGCCCGCTCCGTTGCGGTTTACCGCACGCACACGGTAGAAATACCGTTGCCCCTTCACTATGTCATCATCGGTAAACTTGAGCTTCTTTACCGTTCTCAAAAACGGATAAGGGGGTGCCAATATCGAGGTCTTGGGGTCTTCCACACGCCCTCTTTCTACCTCGAAGTGCTCCACGTTGTCTATTCTGGACAATTGTACTATGAAACCAACCCCGTCATAGTCATCAATGATACTATCAATGACTACTTTGGCAGGAATAGGCAGTGTTCTTGCAGCAGTGTTGTACTTGTCTGACTGCGCCCCCAAGCCATATTCATTGAGTTTTTCTTGGCTCTCACTATGGATACCCATTGCAAAGCTATCGATCTTAGCGATTTCCTTCCAATTGCCGCCTACCAAGCTTCTGGCTTTGTCGCGCAACTGCTGTACGGTGTTCAGCCCATCTGCGATCTTTGCATCAATTTCCTCTAGTTCTTTGATCCTTGCGTCGATCTCCTCGATCTTTACGGGCAAATTAGCCCATTTGTCTGAATTTTTGGTGATACCGTTTCTTCTTCCTTTAAGTTCGGCAATCTGTTCTTGAATGTATTTAGTCATATTTTTAAAAAGATTTATATTAAGTAATATTACTTAATATTTAGTTGATTTCAAAATGGTATCAGCAATACAATAGTCCTGCAACATATTGTCATTTTACATAAAAATCAGTCCTTTGTATATAATTAATAGTTATTGAAAAAAAATAGATATGCCCGATAAATAGCATGACAATAAGATAGTATAATGAATGACTATTAGATACATTTTAAAGTTGATAAATAATCGTTAAAATTAAATAGCGGTGTTCAATTTGAGAGCAACCTAATATAAAACCAAAAAACGCCAAAAATATGACAAAAATTTACAAAAAGTAGCCAGTTAGCATTGAATTAACCTAAAAACAGAGTACTATCCATGAGGATATATAGCACTATTTTCGCCAAAAATAGTACTATTGTTCCGCATACATAGCACTATTTATGAGGATACATAGTGCTCTCTAGGGGCATACTTAGTACTATGTATGAGGAGATACAGGCACTATTTTTCAAAAGAATAGTACTATTGTTCCGCATACATAGCACTATTTATGGGGATACATAGTGCTATCTAGGGGCATACTTAGTACTATGCATTAGGAGATACAGGCACTATTTTTCAAAAAAATAGTACTATTGACCGCATACATAGTGGAAGTTTCAACGGAAATAGTGCACCGTATGGGCAACAAGTCTACTGTTTTCAGTGCTGATAGCGCTAGGTTTTCCATAAAAAAGCTAGCGATATTATGGTAAAGGCAAAAAAAATCAAGAAAAGGGCAAAGCCCCGTTCCTGATCCCATTAACACAACCTAACCTAATTAACTGTTTATGTCTTTGTGCTTCTTATTTTTTCAAAAGTGCCACGAGCTCTGTCAGTGCTTTGGTGGTTTCTGCTAGACTAGCCACTGTTTGCAACAAAATCTGATCTGCTGTTTTGTCAGAATGGTTGTGATTTACAAACCCATTATTGCCTCCCTGCGGGGTATGATTGGTGATGTGGGCAGTAATTCTTTCTTCTATCTGCTCTATGTCTTCTACTGTAACGCCCATGATTTCCGCTATTTTTTGCAACCGCTCTTCTGATATGCCCTCATCTTTCTTTTCTATGTTGGAGTATGCCGATTGTGTCATGCCTAGTTCTTCTGCCATATACCGTTGAGGAATATTTTACAGATTCCTCATCATCTTGATCTTTTTTCCTAAATTCTTGGTCTCTTTCATAATAACAGTTGGGTGCTATAAGTGATGAAACAAAACTACTCATATTTAGGCTTTCTTCAAAGTAGCCACCAACTCTGTAAGCGCCTTTGCAGTCTCGGCCAAGCTTACTACGGTTTGTAGTAGTATTTCATCTGTGGTTCTGTTGGCATAGTTATTATGCACAAATCCATTACCTCCATTGGTGTTAGTTTGTGTAGTTATATGTACCGTTACCCTGTCTTCTATCTGTTCTATGTCGTCTACTGTAACACCCATAATTTCAGCTATTTTCTGTAATCGTTCTTCTGATATGCCCTCACTTTTCTTTTCTATGTTGGAGTATGCAGACTGTGTCATGCCTAGTTCTTTTGCCATGTACCGTTGAGGTATGTTCTTTAATGTCCTTACTTTTTTGATGTTGCCACCCCAATTTCTTGTCTCTTTCATGTAATAGCTTAGTTATATTATACAACTCGACACTAATAACTTATAAGTCTAAACTAATATGTTATTAGCAAAATTAGGAATATATAAGTGTAAAATCAAAGATATTTGCATCAGAGATATTTAATGTTCAACTCTAAATTAAAACGAACCAATGATACAAAACAAAGCCTTTGTTTTGCCCGTCTTATATGACGGCTAAACTAAGTAATACACACCACACACTAAGTGCACCCAAAAGGGTGACAGACTACAACAAAAAAATAATCATTTTTACATTACTAAATTAAATCTTAAAAGAAGATGAAAAAAAACCATTTCAGAATCATTGGCCTCACAGGTGTGGCCTTATTTGTCAATTTACTTTGTTCTTGTAAAGGAAATGAAACCCCAGCGGGCCCCGATAATTGCTTCAAAAGGATCATTGTAGGCAAAAAATTTAACGTAAAACAAAACACTGGATTGGTATACAATGGTACCACCCCTGTTAACGATGTCTCTATCGGAGAAATCAAGTTCCTTGAAGGCAACAAATATTCTTCAACTGTAAAAATTTGGGGAGACACAGGCTCATACAGCGTTACCGAACAGGGTGTTTGTGAATATGGTGTGCTTCTTGAACTGAAAAGCAATCAGAAATATACCTATAAAACCCGCGATGAACAGTTAAGCGAGGTAAGTGCATGGTTCAACATGGTTAATACTTCAAACCTAAAAGACACACTAAAGCTTGGTACTAAAACCAATTAATTGTAATTAATGGAATTTGTAATAGATTTACCGTAGGGTAATCATACATGAAGGCATATCTCATTTCTCTTTTTTTCCTCGTTCAAGTTACGATGTCTCAACACATAGGAAGGGCCATAGGAAGGGTTTTGGACAATTCGGTCCAAAACCCAATTCCTTATGCAATTGTGCAGGTAGTGGGTGATACAGTCCGAACCATAGAGTCCGACTCCTTAGGTTTTTATGAAATTAAAGACATACCCGTAGGTAGCTATAAACTAGAAGCTACATCGGAAGGGTACAAGAAGGCCTCAATACCAATCGTGGTAGAGCAAAGTATCACGACTAAAAACAACATTTACTTGGAGGAGGATATTACCAAACTAGCCACGGTTACACTTTATTCGGAACAAGATAACCCTTATAAAGTTACCAGTAGTTACAGCTTTGATGCTAAGGATTTTGCAAAATCCAGTACCAGCTTCGGCGATCCCTCTCGATTGGTGCAGACCCTTCCCGGGGTAGCAGCAGCAAGTGATGGTAGCAACCAGATTGCCGTTAGGGGCAATAGTCCTTTCAACAACAACTGGTATCTGGAAGGCATAGAGATTCCCAACCCCAACCACTTCGGAGGCTATGGTTCCAGTGGGGGCTTTATCTCGGTTTTCAACGAGAACACCCTGGAGAAATTCGACTTTTATCTAGGCGCCTATCCTGCCATGTACGGCAACAGCAATTCTAGTGTATTTGATATGAAGCTCCGTGCGGGTAATATCCGTAAGCGCGAGCACAATGTACGCGTTAGTCCCTTAGGTATTTATGGGGCAACAGAGGGATATTTCAAGAAAGGAAGAAGAAGCAGCTATTTGGTCAATGGCCGTATCTTTGATCTATACTTTTTTAAGAAATGGGGTCTTGTACCAACAAAGGATATATCAATACCTGCATTTAATGACTTTTCTTACAAAATCTCCGTGCCTAACAAAAACGACAAACTCGAAATAAACCTATTTGGATTTGGAGCTGCTAACTCTCTACAAATGTTATACACCAACAAAATTGAAACCCGTAGGAATCAGATATCTTGCAACAACCTTAATCTTAACTACAGGTATTCTCAGAAACTTCGTTTCAGTAGCACTTTTCAATTTAGTTATCTAAAAAACAAAATTGAGACAAGAAACGAAATGATGGATACCGTCCAAACAGATGAAAAGATTTTAAGAAATCATACTTATATTCATTTTAAAAAGAACTCACGGCTTCATTTCAGAATAGGAGCTATGTTAGCCTTTAAATATTCAAACATATTATATTTGTGGGGACGTCAAAGGGATACTGACCGTAATAAATGGATTAATATTTACAGACACGAATATGTCAAGGCACTTATTTCAGAACCCTATTTTAATGGTTCTTATAGGTGTTCAGAATCCACAAAAATAATTTTTGGCGTTCATACATTAAATATTTCATTAAATGACCAGTTCACTTTAGAGCCTAGACTAGGAATTTCTTCGAAAATTAATAATAAATATGAAATAGCCCTTTCCTCAGGACTTTATTCAAAGCTTCCTTCATTTTATGTCTACAAAGTATCAGGTGATACACTTCCAAGCACTAGGTCTTTACAAATAGTAAATTCACATACATTTAACATTGACACGAGCTTTCAAATCAAGTCTGAGGTGTTTTATCAGTACCTTTGGAACGCATACCTCTATAACAGTTATTTTAGAAGAAATGGAACAATGTTGAACCAAGCAGATCAGGACTTTTATCTTTCTTATAGTGATGTGGGAAATATGACCATTGGACATAACTACGGTCTAGATCTTAGTGTACAAAAGAAATTCAAACCCAACATTGTCATCAATTTTGCAGGAGCATTTTATAGGTCTCAATACAAGGATAATAATAAAATATGGCGCAACACTGCTTTTGACAATAAATTCACCGCATCACTACAGGCATCTAAAGAATTCTTGAAAAACAAAAGCTATGGATTTAAGAGCTTCATTTTTTCAATGAAGATGTTATACTTTGGAGGCTTTTATACAATTCCCATTGATTATTCTGAAAGTCTGAAATATGGTGAAACCATGTATAATCCCAATACATTATTCACCCAAAAACTACCAAACTATTTCCGTCTTGACTTGGGTTGTCAGATTAGCTATTCGAGGAAAAACATAAAACATGAGTTGCGTTTTGATGTACAGAACACTACCAACAGGAAAAACGTGCTGAAACAATACTATGACACGCAAAGCAGGTCAATCCGAAACATCTATCAGCTTCCGATTATTCCTGTGATATCTTATACTGCGTATTTTTAGTTCCCCATAGATAATGATTGTATTGAAAAGGAAATGTTAGATTTTCTGCCTCTTTCCTGAAACTTGATTGGAAAAATTTTACATTAGGTTGGTTAAGTAGACACAGCAAAAGAGGGGGAGCTTCCCCCGTCCTTTGTACTAACACAAACAAAATGATAGCGCTTATGAATATCAAACGTTGGTGGCGTAGTAGACCAACCCCCATAAAAGATGAGATAACACCTTTGGACACCTTAAAAGCAAAGTGTGCAGAACAGGAACAGTCCCTAAAGTTTACGCAAGACCGTTTCCTTTGCCTTATGGGGGTAACGGCAAGTCACAAAACACCTGTGCTTTATGAGTTTCACACCACGGCTAAGGGCATCCCCGTACTGCTCTGTATCGCCGATGAGGGGCGAGAGCTGAAAGTATACAACATCAACAACAACGCTGAAGCCAACTGCATGCTACGATTGAGTGCAACGTATTTCGGGAAGGAGGCAAGTATCACGAATATAGTAGGGGGCGTAAGGCTTGGTCACGGTTGCCTTGCCGTAGCACGTTTCCTTGAACTCTGCCAGGACAAAGGGGTAGGCAAGGCAAGCGTACAGTTTTTGGTAATGGATAAAGATACACAAGTGGAACTTACGCACTTTTTTAAAAAGTGCGGCTTTAAAGTAGCAAGCCATATTGGCTGCAATTGGGAAATGTCGGCAAATACCAACAAAAGTACAATTCTGCCCGCTACAACCTTTCCAGAAGCCTGAGACTAATAACTTGTCCCGACACGTGGGGAGGTCATTAATTACGTTCTGTGTGCCACAGACCGAGGTGAAGAACCCGCAATCCTACTTTGCTTGGCTAATATTTCCTTGGTATAATCCTCAGCATGAGATTGTCAGGGAACATGGTAAACGCAAACTTCTCCCTTACTTCACTTGGGTCAACGGCCAGCTCTATGTCGAAGTTTTTGGCGATCATAGAAAGTGCCATTTTCATCTCATGCAAAGCCAGCGTTTTGCCAGGACAAAATCGTGGTCCTGCCCCAAAAGTACGGAATACATCGGTATTATGTAAAGGTAGATCTGAACCTCCCAACCAGCGCTCTGGTATAAACTCCCCTCCTTGTGTAAAATGCTCATCGCTGGTTTGGGCAACCTTGCTTTGCATCATAACGGTGACGCCTTTATTGAGCTTGAGCCCATCGACCACCTGATCTTCCAGCGACTCTAGGAACAATGTAGGGGTTACAGGCCTGATCCGCAAGGCTTCCATAGACACCGCCTCTGCGTATTTGAGCGTGGAGAGATGGTCCACATCTTGAATATAAGGCGCTGTCGCTATCACGGTATCGGCCTCTTCGCGCAACTTGGCAAAAACGTGCGGATGCTGTGTTAAGTAAAAGAGCGTCCAAGAAATCGAGTTGGAGGTGGTATCCTCGCCGGCAAGCAACAAAATAAATACGTTACCGTAGATTTCCTGATCCGAAAAAGTACCGGCCTTCTCCTTCTCCACGAGCAAAGCCTGTAAAAAATTCTCAGGGTGCTCCTTTAGCTCAGGATACTCATCGAGCCTCTTCCTTGCTTTTTGAATAAACTCCAGTATGGTCTTTTCCAGCGACTGTAAAGCCTTATCTAAGGCCCTGTCCTCTTTTGACTTAATGATACGCCAAAAAGGGATAGGACTTGTAATCCTCTTATTGATCATTGGGAAAATCTTCTCAAGATGCTTCTGCAACACGTCATCCTCGCACTCCAAGGAATGTGTATCATAGCCAAAAGCGATACGAGTGGTTATGTCTACCGTGTAGCGCATCATTTCCTTCTGCACGTCAACCACGGCTCCTTTATTTTTCAACCAGCGGTTCAATAGCCGCTCTGTCATCTCCTGAATGGTTGGGAAAAACCCCTGTACATTGCGGGCATTCAATGCCTCCGCAGACAGCTTTCTATGCACTTTCCACTGATCTCCCTCTGCATTGAAGACACCCTTTATCCCCATCTCTGACATTACCTCGTCTATCTTCCCAAAACGTCTGAACTTGTCAGGTCGGTTTTTATACAGATTGATGTTGAAATCAGGGTTGGTAGAGACTACAAACTTTTTACCTAGCAGGCTTATTCTGTATATAGAGCCTACCTCCCTAGACCATTTTTCCAGCATCTTCGGCTTGTTTTCGGCCTTGAATTGGGGCAAATTGCCCAAAACGGGTACACCTTTGGGCTGGGGCAGGTTGTCAATAGTGCGTATTGTTTTGGTCACTTGAGCCCTGCTGTCAGAAATCGGCTTTACGAGTACGTATACATCATCGCCCTCTATGATTACGGGAAAAGACACAAGCACCGTATGGGACTTGATATCGTATCCGTTTTTACAAGCATAAGCCCTGTGGTGTAGCGGGCATACGATTGCGTCGTTTTCTATCACACCATTGGCCAGTTTGGCTCCCTGATGGGGACATATCCCAGAGTAAGCTTTGATCTCTTCATGATATCTAACAAAAATGAGGGACTGCTCCCCTATCATTTTCTCAAAAATAACCCCAGAACGGATTTCGGATTGTTTAGCTACGTAATGTTTCATAATATCTTGAATACCTACTGGCAAATAAAACAATATTGTGTCATTAACAAAAAAATATATTATCCTTGGCCACTAACCAAGACGCTCAGCAACATTAGACTTCAGAAGGCTATACTATACTGAATAGTCATCAACGCATCGATCATTACTGCTTCACTATTTTGTGTGTACTAGGGTTTCCTGAGGCATCTTCAACCATCAAGAAATACATCCCCTTCTCTAAGGCTGACAGGTCTATCATGAGGTCTTTTGATAAGCTGAGACTTGGTGGCAAATCTATATTCTGTCCCGTTTGCGACATCAGTTGTATGAGCTTGCCTTTCTCTTGGTTTCTAAGAAACAAACGATCACTGGTAGGATTGGGATATATAGAACCATCTGTTATTACTTCATCATCAAGGTCTGCGGTAGTATTATCAAAATCTTGCAGACCTGAGAATATTGAATATAGAGGATCATAATCACTATCGCCCTCGTTGATAGGCACTTGATCCATACTTTTTGGCCAGGAAAAAGAAAGCTTTCCAGAAGGTTTGACATCGCCAAATACCACATCAGCCACCCCATCGCCTTCCGTACCAGGGAGCCATGCCGCTACAAAAGCATCGCAGTAGGGTAAAATTTTATCCATAATCATAGGCCTACCTGAAAATAGGATAGCAACTATGGGCTTGCCTTGTGCCTTGAAGGCAATGATCTTTTGTAGGTCACTCTCGCTGATCTGTAGATCTGAAGTGTCCCCTAACATCTCAGCATAAGGCCGTTCACCGAAAACAAAAACACCCACATCGGCATCGCTACCCGTTTGACCGGCAGATGCCGAACTGATCTGACTACTAACTTTTTTAAACGCTTGCAAAATGGTCGTTCCCACGGTAGTGGGCCCGGCACCTCCTTGCCAAGAGATCGTCCAGCCACCACACTGCAAGCCTATATCGTCCACATGAGAGCCAAAAAGATGGATCTTCTGTCCTGTTTTATGAAGGGGGAGGATTTTGTTTTCGTTCTTTAACAAGACGAGGGATTTACGTACACAAGCCCTAGCCACATTGCGGTGTGCTGCTGAACCTATTTCACTTAATAATGCTTTATCCGCCAAAGGCTTCTCAAAAAGTCCCATTTGGAATTTAACTTTCAAGATCCTTAATACTGCATCATTTATTCTGCTCAAAGGAATAGCGCCAGAACTAACCAATTGATTCATATAATAAGTGTAATCGTCAATTCGTCTTGGTAACATCACCATATCAATACCCGCATTGATCGCTATCTTCAATGAATTCTTATAATCCTCAGGATCTATTTGATCTACCCCAGCCCAGTCAGAAACTACGATGCCTCCAAAGCCTAATTCAGCTTTGAGCACATCTGTGATCAAATATTTAATACCGTGACACTTCTCTCCATTCCAACTGTTGTAAGAAATCATGACTGATGCTACGCCGCGTTTCACGGCTTCTTGATACGGAGGAAGGTATTTGGCACGCATTTCTGATTCGTCCATGATTGCATTTCCTTGGTCAACACCACCATCGGTAGCACCATCACCAATAAAATGTTTGGCACAAGCCATTACACCCGCTTTAGGACTTAATACATCCCCTTGATACCCAGAAATACTTGCAGCCGACAAATGCGTAACTAACTCTGTATTCTCCGAAAAGCTTTCATAACTTCTGCCCCATTTTTCATTTCTAGATACGGCCATACAAGGGGCAAATGTCCAGTGCATACCTGTAGCGCTCACTTCCCTTGCGGCCACACTCGACATTTCCCGCATTAGATTGGTATCATTCATACAACCCAAGCCTACGTTATGAGGGAATATGGTTGCACCCACTACATTGCTATGCCCATGCACGGCGTCTATGCCGTACAAGATCGGGATCTTATGTGGTGTTTTTTGTGCCTGTGCCTGCACCTGTTCGGCCCAAGCCCTAAAGCCTGATGCGGTAGACCCAAAGGGTTCGGTGCCACCACCGTTCAGCACAGAACCTATATAGTAGCTCGCCAAGTCTGCGTTGTCGGCAGGTGTATAGTCTAGTTGAGCCATTTGACCAATCTTTTCTGCAAGACTCATCTTGGCGAGGAGTGCTGCTGCACGCGCTTGTGGTGTTTGAGTACTATCTGTGTATTGGATTTGTGCCCAGCTCTGCGTGTTCCATATTTGAAGGCAGGCTACATAAAAGTAGAATTTTCTGATTTTCATTGGTGTGTTTAACTAAGGATAACGATACAAACTCTTTCAGTAGATTAGATACAAATATAGGATATAAAAGTAAATCTAGCACCAAGGCCATTAGCATCCCATTCATGCCAAAAACTAGATTCGTTTTCCCCATTAACAAAAAGCTCCGCAGCTTTTAAAGATACGGAGCTTTTCTTTATGGATCTATTAATGGTCACTACACTATCGGGTAATGTTTAATTTCTTCACCATGACACCCTCGTCTGTTTTGATCTCCACCATATACACCCCAGTGGCTAATGATTGAGTAGCAAAAGAGAGATTGTCTATGGCATTTTCAGTATGATACAATATATGCCCAGCCGTAGACTTCAACTCCACAGAATGGACCTTTCCTCCGTATTGTGAAAGATCTACCGTGGCCTGATCTTGGGCAGGATTAGGATATACTTCAATGGTATTCACAAGTACTGGGTTCACAAGGTCGGTAACGGTACACTTCACCACTAGGCTGGTCGACGAAGCCAAAGGCATATCCCTGTCTGATTTGATCCAAGCTCTATTCACAAAGTTTACATCGGCGTTTACACATGGGGGATCTTTAACGATAACCTTATAAGCCAAGGCAGCGGAATCACCCACCATAAGAGAAGATGTGCTCCACTTTACAACACCTGTATAGTCAGAACCACTAGGTGCTGCAGTATAAGTAGCATTAGTCCCTAGCGCTAAATTATCTGCAAACCCTACCCATGTCAAATATTTGGGAATAGTATCATACACAACCACATTGCTGGCATCGGTTCCATATATTGGCGCAGAACCACCAACCCTTCTCCATGTATACCCATCAAACTCCTCTACCAATACCTTCGAGAAGTTAGCCACGTCTGCATTACAAACGTCCTTACTGTAGTTGTTGACCACCACAGGTGCAAAAGCCGTAGCAGCGTTGGTATAGGTAGGAGATACAGGAAAGAAACGGGACGATTGACCGTCTATAGAGGAGTTTGCAGCACTGCTGCTGTAAGACCAGTCATCAGGCAGTTTAGTACTCAAGTCTGCAAATGGTTTAGCCTCCAACCTTGTTCGTATAAAACTTGGGCCTCTTACTCCCTTATGAATAAGGTAGTCGCTATCCTGTTTATCGTAAATATGTGAAGTCGGAGCTGTGAGCACACTGGCAAATTGAGTGACTACTCTTTGGTTCCAGCGTCCGTTGGCATCTTTACCCTTGGCAAGTTTACCAACAGAAAACTTGATTTGTTTATCCACTGGTAAGGTTGAGGGGTTATACCCATATTTATTCAATTCACTTTGATTATCAATAACAATGTCCCAACCAGAGGGGTTTGCGACACCATCATATTTCCCAACAAGTAGGGAGTCGTTTAAGAAATAGGATACCCTGTAATTACCCAGATTGATATAGGCTTCCTGTGCAGTATTCCAAATCCTGTAGAACTGAAAAAACGTTGATGAAATAGAAGAATAATTACCATAAGAAATCACCACTTTGTCCCTACCGCCATTGAGCAAGGAGGAGGTACTCGCCGCATTTCCAAACTGAAGCTTGAAGGTAAGCTCATCGCCTACATTCACAGAGCTTTTGTTACTAGTTTTAGTGATGGTTAACGCTTTGTTGGGCAATAAATCTACGCAATTACGCTCCATGGTATAGCCTGCATTGTTGGGATACGCATTGCTTTGCCATGTAGGTGCATTGTTAGCTGAAACTGTGCCCACCAAGCAAGCCCTTGATACTGATGCAAGTGGTTTTACTTTTACTGTAAACGACACAGTACCTTGTGTAGGAGCTATACCTGTACCCGTCTGAAAACCAGGCAAGGTTCCAATATTCCAGTTAATCGCCCCGCCAAACAATGTACCTGAGTTCGAAGCCGAAACAAATTCGTACTCGGTACCCATCGGTATAGACAATTTTAAACCCGTCGCAGCCACAGAGCCATAGTTTCTGTAACTCAATGTATAGGTAACCAAATCTCCAGCACTTGCATAAGTCTTGTCTACAGAAAGATATACTTTAACATTGGCGGAAGGCGCCATTACGTTAGGAGCATGCAAATTTCCAGAAGCCGTAAGCATACCCAAGAGCCTAAACCAATCGTGAAAATACTTGGGGGTGCTTTTGATATACCTTTGATCGTCAGTCATACCTGATGTCGAAGAAACATCGTCCCACATAATTTCGCTTTGTCTATAAATCTCCGCAAGCAAATCCACATCACCAGAAGCCACAGCAGCTGGCGCGCCTGTACCTACCATCCAGTTTACGCCATAGTTGGCCAATACTGCACCGGTTGGGCTGTATTGTTGTTTTATTTGTGCCACTCCTTTCCAGCTAGGGCTGCTAGGGTCAGGTGATGCGCCAAGTACAGAACAATATGCAGAGGAACTTGCACTCGGCAAGGTTCTTGGATATTTCAGAAAGTCCGCATGACGAATAGCCATTTCTTTTTGATAGCTGTTTGCGCTTGCAGTTATAGCATGTGTAACAGGGTTCCATGAACTGGTAGCATCGCCGTGCCACACATAGTTCAGTATGGTTCTCCATGAAAGCCTAAAGTCCTCTCCGGCTGCAAAAGAGCCAAAAGTGATATTACTGCCATCATCATTCAGTTGATAATTACCTGCACTCGCAATAAAACCCTTTGCAAACATCTGGCCAATGGTCCAGTCTGAGGAGGCCTCCGCCCTTTTGAACTGATCTATTTGCCAATTGGTACCTCCGTTTTGTTCCAAAAACTTTGCAAATTCATTAAAGTAAGCTGGCGCTATATAATCTACATATTGACTTTTAGGGCCTAAGGGATCAGGAATGGCCTTTGCCCAAGAATAGGTTGTATTGGCGGCAGAGGACCTCCAATTGGTAAGTTCTCCCCAAGTATTACCACTTTTCACATAGCCATCTATACCAATATCACCTGTCAGATACCCTTTTACTCCTGCAGGTATGCCTGTAGGTCCTTGTGTGTAATACACCGTATCTACCAAAGCCTTGATCATGCTCAATGCCTCTGCTTTATAGCTGATAGGATTTCCACAAGCATCGTTAATACCCATATTATCGCCCCACTGTTTGGTAGCCAATAGCAATGCCATCGCTATGTCAAAATCCCCATCTGAAGCGGATTGAACATTTGTGCTACTTATATTATCTGTTTCTGTACACATCCAGCCAGGCAGATTCTTACCGTAAGGATAGGCAGCCCTAAGATTGGCACAGTTGTAATATTGTTTCACACCACTCAACCTATTATCGTGGATCCACATCCAGAGTCCGTCGAAAGTAATCTTATCACCAAAATAGGCCGCAGCGAGTAAGGCATAGCCGTCACCTTCGGAAACAAAGGTGCCATAGTTTTGAGGCACTGAGCCATAGTTATATACGATGTACTTGACCCCATTGTGCACTTTACCAGTATACAGTGCACGATGCATCATGATCTGATAACCCTCCCGCATAGCCTTCTCCATGTCGGCATGGGTCACTCCTTCGGCATTGTATTTTGCCAAAGACTTACCAGCGGTATATTCCTGAAACTGCGGAAAAGGAAAATTGGGATTACCTGAGTTGATACTTACCCTGATGGTATCCGTAGGCCATGTCTGTGCCGAAACTGAGAGGCTAAGGCACAAAGCCATGAAGGTAAAAAATTTGTAAAGCTTTGATTTCATCCGAATATTTAATTAAGATTCAACATATTTATTGTGTAAACATAAATAGTTTTGTGCATTTTTAAAAACTTAGGCTCGAAACTGGATATACATGCCGAAATACGAATTGCTTTCCCTATTGAAATATGATCCCTATTGTCTTTGCAATTGCAAGTATTTGTCGGGTACCGTAAGATTTGCGTATCTTTGAGTTTATTAACATGTTTATCTGTGAAATCATTCGCCATAGCCCTCTGTTTGGTGTGGGTACACCTAGTTTCTTTTGCTCAAACGGCTACCCAGTGGAATCACAAGGGGCTTCAGAAGTATGAACAGGGCGCCTATAGAGCGGCCTTGTCGGACCTCAACAAGGCCATAGCCCTTGACCCAAACTCGGCAGAATTCTACAACAATAGAGGGCTTGCAAAAGTTGAACTTCGAAATTTCTCTGGAGCACTAGAAGACTACAACAAAGCCCTTTCCTTGGATCCACGCTTTGCAAAGGCCTATCACAACAAGGGGATTAGAAACTTTAAAATCAGAGATTACAAAGGGGCACTTGCAGAATTTAACATGGCTATTGACCTAGACTCTAGCAATGCTGAGTTTTATAACAACAGGGCATTGGCAAAAGTAAAACTCCGAGATTTTGCGGGAGCCCTTAGGGACTATAGCAGATCTAGTATACTTAATCCCTTATCTCCCAATCCTTATGCCAACCGTGCTTTGCTCAAGATCGAGTTTCACGAATATGAGAATGCCCTAGAAGACTGTAATAAAGCTTTAGCCATCGACTCCCTGTATGTGGATGCGTACATCAACAGGGGCTTGGCAAAGCTCATGCTCAAAGACATTAAAGACGCCATTGCCAACTACGACAAGGCCCTACTCATAGCTCCTAAACATATAGAGGCCTACTACAACAGAGGCACTGCCAAGTACCACCTCGAAGACTATAAAGGGGCCATCAAAGACCTCAACAGCGCCATAGCCCTTCAACCCAAATATACCAACGCTTACTTCAACAGGGCTTCGGCCAAATACTTCTCGGGAGATCACAAAGGTGCATATAAAGACTATTCCAAGGTGATTGCAACGGATACCACATATACATATGCCTATATCAATAGGGCTATGATAGAAGGGGAACGTGGCAAATACAAAGCCGCTTTGGCAGACTTTAACAGGGCGTTGGCATTGGCACCACATCTGTGGAATGTTTTTCATGGTAGGGGCTATACCTTTGCCAACTTGAAAAGATATGCTGAGGCCATAGCCGATTTCGACAAAGCGATTGAGCTGAACCCTGGCAGTGCAGACTCCTACTACAAAAGAGGTATTTGCAAGGCACTGGCAAACATCGGCGACAAGGGCTGCATCGACTTCAGAAAAGCCAAGAGCCTAGGCTATCAAGTACCGGAGGAGAAACTGAAGGAATGTAAGTAAAACTACCATTCAGGCCACTGCCTGAGCAATGAAATCACCAGTAGTGCCCAGCTCTTCATCGTACAGAAAGACCATACGAGAAGTAAGGTTGTCTACCCAGTCTTCTATGTCATGTTCTGTTCTGAGTTTTTTCAAAAAAACAAGTTGCGGATTGCCTACCTTAAAATCAGTAAAATACGCCAACACATCTGCTTTAAACCTGTCAGCATAGCATTGCTTTTCTGCATGGAGGTATTCTTCAAGGTACTTTATTTTCTGCACAGTGGTAAACATAGCTGGGAGGATCTAAGTATCAGTAAGGATTGCACCTTTTTGATTCCTTTAACCCCAGATTAAGCATTAGACTTTGTAGCGAGACGAAATGATAGGAAAAAGTCATGA
>CAMFLX010000094.1 GCA_945957555.1 uncultured Cytophagales bacterium | reverse complement strand
TGTCTACACCGCTCGTGGTCTCCATACGTAGTTCTGATAATGGACGGCCATGGGAATTTGATGCAAAGGTTACCCTCTACATTATTACCTTCCAATTCCTTACCATCACTGTCAACGATGACAGGTTGTACGCCTGGCAATGGCAGTGTCGCAAAGCTGGGTTTGGTTTTGGTAATACCTGCCAATGGAGAAATCATGATACCTCCTGTTTCGGTCTGCCACCAAGTATCTACAATCGGGCATTTGTTATTGCCCACCATCTCGTGGTACCAATGCCAAGCCTCTTCGTTAATGGGTTCGCCTACAGAGCCGAGGACTTTAAGACTTGCCAAAGAAACGCCATCAAACTGTGTATTACCTGCTGCCATAAGTGATCTAATGGCCGTAGGCGCTGTGTAAAAGTGACTTACTTTGTATTTATCTATGGTTTTCCAGAATCTGGAAGCGTCGGGATAGTTGGGCACGCCTTCAAACATGAGGGTGGTGGTACCTGCTAACAATGGACCGTAGGTTAAATAAGAATGACCGGTGATCCATCCTATATCTGCCGTACACCAATAAATCGAGTCGTCTACGATCTGGAATACATTGGTAAAGGAGTGGTGTACATAAACCATGTAGCCTGCTGTGGTGTGCAAGACGCCTTTGGGCTTGCCAGTAGAGCCAGAAGTATACAAGATGAATAAAGGGTCTTCTGCGTCCATGATTTCGACAGGGCATTCGCCTGATTGTGACGCAGTAGCTTCCTGCCACCAGAGATCTCTACCTACTACCATGTCTACCTTTTGATTGGTACGCTGGCAAACCACTACTTTTTCTACAGTAGGGCAGGTTTTGAGTGCCTCATCTACAATAGATTTAATTTCTAGGGCTTTATTGCCCCTGAATCCTCCATCGGACGTGAGAACGACTTTGATCTCCGCATCATTGATCCTGTCGGCCAATGAGTTTGCTGAAAAACCCGCAAAAACTACAGAGTGAATGGCGCCAATACGTGCGCAGGCCAAGACTCCAAAAAGCAATTCAGGAATCATAGGTACATATAGACAAACCCTATCTCCCTTTTTGACACCTAGGGACTTAAGCATGTTGGCAGTTTTGCAAACTTCCGTGTATAGCTCTTTGTATGTGTATGATTTAGAGGCTTCGTTGGGGTCGTTACTTTCCCAGATCACTGCAGTTTTGTTGGCTTGCGTGGCCAAGTGTCTGTCGAGGCAGTTTTCAGTAATGTTCAACTTGCCGTTTACAAACCACTTCACATTGGGTTCTGAAAAATTCCAATCGAGCACTTTGTCCCATTTTTTCTTCCAGACAAATTGTTCTGCCTTTTGTGCCCAGTATTGTTCCGGATGGTCTACGCTTTCCTTATATTCCTTTTCGTATTGTTCAAATGACGTGATCATGAAATGCTATATTTTGATATGAGATGGATGCTCAGAGCTATTATAAAAAATCTATGTTCTTATTTTGTCCAATATCTGTTGATGATTTCTAACATTTCGGTATGAATACCACCTGCAGCTACACACTCTATACCAGTGATTTGGTTCACATCTAACTTGCCAGAGAAATCAGTTGTTTTGCCTCCTGCCTCTTGAAGGATACAGATACCAGCAGCAATATCCCAGATTTTAATGTTAAATTCAAAGTAGCCGTCCAGTCTACCAGCAGCCACATAGGCCATATCAGTGGCGGCTGAACCTAACCTGCGTACGCCATGCGTTACCAATTGGAAATCTCTGATGACATCCATATAGCGATCGGCTTTGTCATCCATGGAGTAGGGAAAGCCTGTGACTACCAATGCCTCTGTAACACGTTTAGTCTTTGAAATAGCGATCTTTTTTTGGTTTACGAAGGCACCATGGCCTTTGGCCGCATGAAAACATTCGTTTTTGTTGAGCTCATGTACAATGCCCACCACGATCTCATCATTATGTTTAAGTGCAACACTGATGGCATAGATTGGAAGCTGGTGCATGAAATTGGTGGTGCCATCCAGTGGGTCTATGATCCAAGTGAGTGAAGGGTTTGTTTTGTCTATGGTGCCCTCTTCTGTGATAAAGCCAGCCTCAGGTAGTATTTCCGAGAGACCAATGACCAACATTTTTTCAGACTCTTTGTCTACGTACGATACCAGTTCATTAGAACCCTTGCTTTCGGCGCTGGCGTGGATATCAAAGTTTTCCGCTTCTTTTTGAATGAAAGCCCCAACCTTGTTGGTTAGGGCCTGTACCTTTTGACTGATTTCTTGGTAATTCATTTTTTGTCGTTTTAAGTTTTGGATGTTGAGTGCTCATTATAATTGTTAAAGCTCAAATCCAACGCTTTTAAAATATTTTAGAAAATGCTAATCTCCTCACATTATAATGTTTTGCGTATCTGTAATTTACATAAAGCCTCATGGTCAGTATGAAGATCACGATATAAGTAGCCAAGTGGAAGGGCTGTAAGAATGATAAAAGGATAGATATGCCGATGAGCACACCACTGACAATGGTATAGGCATAGAACCTTCTATAGTTCATCATCAGAGAGATGTAAATCAGGTGTGTTGGCAGGGCCCAAAGCAAGTTGTAGTTCCAGTGCGTAGTTTGATGGTCGGTGAAAAACCATAAGAACAAGATCAAGAGTCCCAAGAGTCCCACTGTGGTGAAAAGGAAGAGGTCGTACCATTTCCAATAGATGTCTTTATAAAACTGCATGTGACTTACGTAACACCCAATAAGCAAGACGATCACTAAGGTAAAGAGTACTGGGTCTAAAAGATAATCATCTTTTGGGGTATATTTTTGCTCGATAAGGATGGTTTTGGATGATACCAAGTTTCTTGGACTTCCAGAACCTTTGTAGATCGCCTTGTCGAATGATTTTTCGAGCTCAAAAGGCAGGAACATTTTGGCCCTATAGTCGGCTTTTACATCTGTAACATTGCCGAGCGTAAGGTAAAAGCCCCATTTGATCCAAGGCATTTCTTTGATATACGGATTGAGGTGGCGACGCATAGTTTTGCCATCGCTTTTCTCCAAAGTCCAAGCCATCTCTTTGCCTAAAGTATGCTCAAACAGGTCTCTAATTCTTGTAGAGCAGTTATCGTAGTAAAAATCGTACTTGTAAAACTTATTGGCAGGTTTTAAATTGTTCTCCAGAAATTCAACGATCTTGAGAATGTCTTTTTGTGGGAGATTAATGTTTTGCTCACTTACGCTCCGGCCTTCTTGTATGTACCAGTACACAAAGTCATCGTAACTGCTCACGTCGAGCATGTATCGTAGTTTGCCCCTCGTAAACCTCACGTAAAACCAAATGTCGTCTGTATACTCAAACGTACCATAGTTGTATACTTTGTCTATTTTCAGACTTGCATCGGTGATTCTGATAGCAGAATGTCCGAAAGTAGTGTATAGGTCTTCACCTTGACCACAAGTCAAAAGGCTTAGCTTGAGGTTTCCCCGATCTATGGTGTCGGCAGAGGGCACAATGGCAGCATGCTCCACCGAGTTACTGACTTTATCGGCCATTAGGGCAAAGCTAGGAAGCAATACTATAATAAGACTGAGCAATCTATTCATCATCTTCATCATCGTTTTCGGTATATTGTTTTTTAGTTTTCTTGAGTTTAATGCCCTCTATGATCAACACAATTTCGCCTTTGGGAGGGTTTTGTGTATAGTATTTGAATACATTTTCTATGGTGTCAGTAGTAGTTTCTTCGAACATTTTAGAGATTTCTCTGGACAAGGAGGCCATACGTTCATTGCCAAAGGCTTCACAGAATTGCTCCAGTGTTTTGAGGATTCTGTGTGGGCTCTCATAAAAGATCATAGTCCTTTCCTCTTGTGCCAATCTTTCCAACTCTGTTTTCCTTCCTTTTTTTACCGGAAGGAACCCCACAAATATGAATTGATCACAAGGTAAGCCAGATTTTACAAGTGCAGGTACGAATGCTGTAGGACCAGGAAGGCATTCAATCTTGATGCCGTTTTGTACACAAGCTCTAGCGATTAAGAATCCTGGGTCAGAGATGCCTGGAGTGCCCGCATCACTTACGAGTGCTAGTTTCTCGCCTGCCTTAAGCCTTGCGATGATCTTTTCAACAGCGAAATGTTCGTTATGCGAATGGTAGCTTTGCAATGGTTTTTGTATTTGATAGTGTTTGAGAAGGTATCCCGTAGTTCTCGTATCCTCTGCCAGTATACAATCCACCTCTTTTAATATTCTCAAAGACCTTAAAGTAATGTCTTCTAAATTGCCAATAGGAGTGGGTACCAAGTACAAAGATGTTTCCGCCATAGACTCACGAATTACGAAAAAAATATGCTAAAATGAAAGTAGGCCTATAAATAATTATAGTTTGGATCTGCTTTGTAGTATCGCTAGAAGCTTAGGTGTTGTTTGTGGAAAAGTATTTAATAATTATAACGAAATGAAAGCAACCTAACAGAGTCGATTGAGGTATAAAGACTTGTCTATTTATATATTTTTAACTACCGCTGTCGTCTTGTATGGACTTTTTAAATAACATTCTAAATTCGGGCATTGATGCCGATTTAGACAAATCTTTGGCACCAAAAATAAGGTTGAGTAATGGTGTTGCGATTCTATTTGTAGGAACAGCCCTGTTTTATGTAGTTGTTGCCGCAGTATACGCTCCTGTCATTATCCCTTATGTATTGGTTGCTGGTCTTTTTTTTCTTTTGGTTCCCTTTTTGAACAAAGGTCGGATGTACGATCTCTCAAGATTCATTGCCTCTATCAATGCCTCTTTGGTGAGTTTTTTCATTCACACGGGTATGATCACTGAGGCAGAAGAGCCTCTACTTGGGAACTACGTAGTCCAGACTGCTTTTTTGTTGATGCCGTGGGTTTTATATGACATGAAAAGTAAATTTTGGTTGGCATTGGCCTTTTCCATTACCATTGCCAGCTTGTTGCTTGTCAGACCTCTCAATGGCCTCATTGAACCTCCCGCTATCAATCCTATGATTCGTTCATTGCCGCTTGAGTATATCAACATGGCCACTGCATGCTTTATTCTGGGAGTGCTGATGTATTTTGTACAGAGCTTCAGTGCAGGTACTCAGCTTGAAAACGAAGTTTTGATTCGTGAATCGTCAATCAGGAATAGTGAATTACAGGCCAATGAGCGTAAGCTCAACGAATACATACAGCAAATCGAGTTATCAAGGATAGAAGACAAACGTAGAGAATGGACAAGCAATGGATTGGCTAAGTTTGCTGAAATTCTAAGGGCAAATAATGAATCTCTTAATGTTACTTACGATAAAATCGTTTCGAACCTTGTGAAGTATGTATCGGCCAACCAAGGAGCCCTCTATATATATGAAAAAAATGATGGGGAAGAGTTCTTGGAGCTGGTATCTTGCTATGCATATGAGCGCAAAAAGTTTTTGAATAAGAAGTTTGAGATCGGTGAAGGTTTAGTTGGTCAGTGCTATTTGGAAAAAGATGTGGTTTATATGACTTCAGTACCACAAAACTATACTTATATCACTTCTGGTTTAGGAGATGCAACACCTAGAAACATTTTACTAGTACCCCTCATAGTTAATGAAGAGACTTATGGAGTGGTGGAGTTGGCTTCTTTCAATATGATTGAAAAGTATCAAATAGAGTTTTTGCAAAAGGTTGGCGAAAGTATAGCTTCAGCAGTCTCTAACCTTAAAGTTGCTGAAAAAACCCAGGTCCTACTCAAACAAACGCTAGAGCAAACAGAAATGATGAGAGCGCAAGAAGAGGAGATGCGTCAAAGTATGGAAGAACTGCATGCCACCCAAGAAGAAATGATGCGCAAGAGTATTGAGGTGGAAACACCGCTTACCGTGATGAATGACTGTGGCATCGCCTATGCAGAGATGTCTCTTGATGGACTTTTTCTAAAGAGCAACGATGCCTTTCGCAAACGAAGCGGTTTCTCAAATGCGGAATTGAAAAAACGTAATCTATATGAAATGATCTGGGATGTGGATGGCAAACATGTCAATAAGGCAAAATTGCTCTCTGATATTCAATCCGAAGGCACTCATAAAGGGGAGTTTGAGATTGATACCAAGTCTGGTGATAAACTCAAGTTCAATGGTGGCTTTACGGCTATACTCAATGCCAACAATGTTCCTCAGAAGATTGTCTGTATTTTGTATTGATCACCATGCTGATTAATGATCACTTTAGTATAAAGGACTTAGGAGCACTGTTGTTTCCTAAGTCCTTTATTTTTGTGTTATTCTTTAATAAAGGGCCTTTTGTATACTTGATCCTTTGTGTTAATGACAGCCATATAAACGCCTGGTTTTAAGTAGTCAATGTTCAGGATTTCATTATTTGCGCCGTAGGATAATACTTGTTCGCCTTGAGCGTTTAATACTTGTACACTTGTTAGGTTATTATTGGTGTTTGCAATGTGAATTTGGTCAATGGCAGGATTGGGAAATACCTCAAAAGCCCTTGTCAAGTTCATGTCAGTTTGCAACGCCGTGATGACTTCTTCTTTATAATAATTAACTTCCTTCCAAGAAGGTACATAGTTTAAGTTGCTTGGATCTGTGACATAATCCTCTTTCTCTAAGATATTCCCTTTGCTATCATTTTTGTAAGTCGTTTTGGTAGTAGAGTTCCAGTCAATGATATTGTTGCTCCAATAGTAGAATGCATCCATGTTAGTGTAGCCATATGTATCGTAAGATTTTTCTTCTTTAAAACTAGGTAACCATGTCATACCAGACTTAGTCCAGAAGTAGTTGAAGACTTCAGCTTTTTTTCCATTTGGATCATAGATGGTGGTTTGTTTGCTTAGTTCAACCCATTGGTTTTTGCTAAGATCCCATTGGTAATCTATGTTTTCGGTTTCTTCTCCTTTATAATTGTAGCTATATTTCACTTTCTCACTTGTGGTAAAAGTATCAGTTTGGGTGTTGTATAGCCATCCTGTTTTTTCTTTGATTTGTTTTCCGCTTAGAATCAATGTGTTTTTGGCAGTGATCTGCCATATCTGTTGTGAAGAGTTCCATCTAAAATATCTTTCTTCTGCTTCAGCCAAAGAAAGTGTGTATTTAAAAGTGCCCGACCAAGACAATGAATTTTCATCCCATTCAAAGTTGGTCTCCGCTATTTTTAGACCTTGATCATCATATTCAAAATTAATCTTTGAAAATGCCCTCCATTTGTCTTGCGATTTATCCCATGTGTAGTACACTTCACTTGTTTTGTTGCCCATGGCATCAAAATTTTGTAGATGTTGGTCGTTGAACACCCAAGCATTGGTACCGAGGTCCCAAAAAGAGTTGATTTCTGAGGTGATGTGCCCCTGTAGGTCTTTGATCGTTTCATTGCGCCAAGAAACAACCCATGTGCCAATTGTAGCATCCCAATATGAACTTGTATGGGTGAGCTTGTTGTCGATTTCGGAATATTGCAAAACAGCCCTACCAGAAGGCTCCCATGCAAGTATGCCAGTGGCCCAGTTATAAAATAGGGCGGTTACTGTATGGTTGGCTTTGTCGCGAATGTAGTTGACTTTACCAGACAGCTCCCAGCTCAGCGTTACAGTGTTCCAAGTATATTGTAATGTAGAGTCTCTAAGTTTGAAATTGCTTTCTGTTTCTTGATCGATGGCTGTTTTTGCATAAGCAATAGCTTGGTCACTAAATCTTGACTGAACCGAAGAGGTTCCTTTACGGCTAAGATCCGAATGTTTTTGTGCCTGAGTAGAAAAACTAAGTACCAAAACGAGCGTAGATAGAATTACTTTCTTCATAGAAATAAAAAATTTAATAATAGAAATATTTAGTTGGACCATTCTTGAGAATATAACTTGAGCAAGATTACGTTTTGTTTAAGATTCTCATGTTCCATGGTCATAACATTATTGTATTGTATGCAAATATATGTTTATAATTAATTGTATCCGTATTTTGTAGGATTATTTATATATATTCATAGAAATATAATAATTATTATACGTATTGGGTTTTATTGTTATTACTATTTTATTTTTAATTTGTATTATTTTTATTTTATGTGGTTATTGTATTATTCCAATAATATTTTGTGCTGCTGTTCTTGCTCTCAAAGAAAGGGAGATGATCAGTGTTAGAGTTTTTATCTGGTCGCTCTTTTGCCACATGAGTGTCTTTTGTATTGCTCATAAATGTAGTGTATCTTTAATTTCTTTCCAGAGTTGAGGTTTTGTATATGTTTAAGCACGTTATTGGAAATATTGCCTATGGTTTTGCTGATCTTAAAGAGCTTTTGGCTAAGGCTAGTCCCTTGCGTTCGGGTGATCAGTTAGCAGGTTTAGCAGCAGATACTTATGAAGAGAATGTGGCTGCAAAGCTTGCTTTGGCTGATGTGCCGCTCAAAAGGTTTTTGGAAGAGCCCGTGGTGCCCTATGAACAAGATGAAATTAGTCGCTTGATTATAGATGAGCACGACCAACAAGCATTTGCGGCTATATCGAGCTTTACAGTTGGGCAGTTTAGGAATTGGCTCTTATCAGATTTGTCTGATGTCCAGTCATTAATACAGATGCGGGCAGGACTTACGCCAGAAATGCTGGCGGCAGTTTCAAAGCTCATGAGGAATCAAGATTTGATCTATGTGGCGAGTAAATGCCACGTGGTGACAAAGTTCCGTAATACCATAGGGCTTGCAGGTCATTTTTCTGCACGCTTACAGCCCAATCACCCTACTGACGATATCAAAGGTATAGCTGCTAGTATATTGGACGGCCTTATGTATGGAGTGGGTGACGCAGTTATAGGTATCAATCCTGCAACGGATCATATACAACAAAATCTACGATTATGGCAGTTGATGGATGAATTTAGGGAAAAGCTATCGATTCCAACACAAACGTGTGTCCTCTCTCATGTGACGAGTACCCTAAAAGTGATTGAAAAAGGTGGACCCGTGGACCTGATTTTCCAATCGATAGCAGGTACAGAACAGGCCAATCAGAGTTTTGGTATCAATCTTTCTGTACTAAAGGAAGCGTATCAGGCGGGTCTAAGTTTGCATCGTGGTACGATGGGTACTAATTTCATGTATTTTGAAACTGGTCAAGGTTCGGCCTTGTCTGCGCAGGCACATCATGGGGTAGACCAACAAACTCTAGAAGCACGTGCTTATGCGGTAGCTCGACATTTTAAACCTCTTTTGGTAAATTCCGTTGTAGGTTTTATTGGTCCAGAATATCTGTTTGATGGAAAGCAGATCACGAGGGCAGGCCTAGAGGATCATTTTTGTGGAAAACTAATGGGTTTGCCTATGGGGGTAGATGTTTGCTATACCAATCACGCAGAGGCGGATCAAGACGATATGGACAATCTATTGACTTTGCTGGCAACGGCTGGTTGTACCTTTGTGATGGGTGTGCCTGGTGCTGATGACATTATGCTCAACTACCAAAGTACCTCCTTCCATGATATCGCTTATGTGAGAAACCTTTTGAACTTGAAGCCTGCCCCTGAGTTTGGATCATGGCTTCAGTCTATGGGAATTCATGACGCCCAACATCAATTACGTGACGGATCATTTCAAAAACTTTTAATTCGACCTTTGTGAGCGAGCAAAACCAAGATAATATTTCTCAAAACCCATGGGGATTTCTCAAGGAATTTACCGACGCCCGTATTGCTCTAGGTAGGGTGGGGCATGGCTTTCCTACGCAGCAGTTGCTCGCATTTTCTCTGGCACACGCACAGGCAAGAGATGCCGTACATGCTGCTTTAAATGTGGATGCTTTGCTAAGCGACCTGAACTTGCTAGATCAAGAAGGGTTACACTTGACCAGTCAAGCTATCGATCGTGACCAATATTTAAAACGCCCAGATCTGGGAAGAAAACTCTCGTTAGAGAGCTTGCAAATACTCCAAAATAGAACTCTTGAACCTGTACAAGTAAGTTTGGTAATTGCCGATGGCTTGTCTGCTAAAGCCATAGAAACCAACGTTTTTCCAGTATTGAAGGTTTTATTGCCAATGTTGGAAAATGGTGGTATTTCCCTAGCTCCTATTACAGTGGCTACTCAAGCTAGAGTTGCTCTGGCTGATGAGATTGGTTTTGCCTTGAAGGCGACCCTTTCGGTGATTTTCATCGGGGAGCGCCCTGGACTCAGTTCTCCGGACAGTATGGGGATCTATCTTACGTATCGACCGCATTCTCAGAATACGGACGAAAGAAGAAATTGTATTTCAAATGTGAGACCAAGAGGCTTGCATTGGGACTTGGCAGCGCACAAGCTTTTTTATTTGATCACACAGAGCTTGGCTCTTGAGATATCAGGCGTTGGCCTCAAGGATGAATTTGATGCCTCCCATCTGCTGTCTTCATCTCAAAAGGGGAGCTCTGTAGCATAGCCGATCTCATAGGCCTTGTTGATGGCTTTGAAATCCAAGATACCAACCGTCTCTATGCCCTTTGGTACGATATAATAGTCACATTTTTCGATCTTGTCATGTACACTTGCTGCCGTTACGATATGGATGATTCTTGTAGCTACGCTTCTTACCGATTTGTCAAAGGCATAGCTTTCGAGTGGGTTGATGTTCAGCGCCAAGATCTTTTGTTTGTAGGGTATTAGTGGTTCTATGGGAAGATTGTTGACAAGGCCACCATCTACATAGAATTTGCCATTGATATCATTAGGACTGAACAGTAGCGGAATGGTCGAAGAGGCAATGATGCTGTCAAATATGTTTCCCGAATTAAGGTATTCTGCTTTACCAGAATCAAGATTGGTGACACAAGCATAGAAGGGGAGTTTTAAATCTTCTATTTTCTGTGGCAAATACTTGTCAAACAGAGCCCTGAAGTTTTTAAGATTGATAAAGCCCCCGCTAAACGATGGCCTAAAGTGTTTCCAAAACTCAGTGTTTTGGAGGATTTCCAAAATAGCTTTGGGAGCATAGCCTGCTGCTACAAATGCGCCGACTATAGATCCTGCACTTGCCCCAGAAATGGCAACGATCTCTAGTGGATGTTTTTCCTGTATTTTTTGTAATATTCCTAAGTGTGCTACACCTCGTGCGCCACCGCCTGAGAGACAAAGTGATACTTTCATATATTCTAATTAAATAAAGCGATTCTTGGATGCGTATCAAAGAAAACTCGCTCAAAGATCATGTTTTTACTTGTTTGATACAAGAGTATTGGCTAGGTAGGAATTATAAATGTTGTGACTTGCATGAAAATATGTGCAAACAAAGCTTACTAGGGCTGTGAAATACACAAATGTGGGCACAAAGAGGATGATCGTTCTTTACGGACTTTGAATTAATTATTGTATAGGCACATGTGGATATCCATAACTTTTGCAGATGCCGTTTGATAAATAAGGGCAAAAGCTCTGATAAAAATACTTAGTTTGGTCTATCGTAAAAAATTGTAATCTCATGAGTAATCAACAAACGCGTCCAGGCAAAGACCTTGAACTGAAAATCCACGATGGTATCGTAGGCGTTATCATTGTTTTAAGTATCCTATTAGGCATGTATGTCCACTTTTATTGGTTTTGGCTTGCAGGCGCTACGGGTCTCATCATGGTCAGTAGTTCTTTTACAGGCTTCTGTCCGGTTCATTTTGTATTAGGAAAAATTATGAGTCCTAAGGAATAAGGTTTCCCTTTTGATAATTAAGAATTGCGATTGATCCTCCTGTGAACTTAACCCCAAGCTCCTCCAAAGGGCTTGGGGTAATACTAGGCACTAAAACTCCTTTTCGCCAAACTCGCTGTTGGGGAGTTTGAGCTTTTTGCTTTGTTTGAAGTTGTAGCCAAGGTTGATCCACAATACATCTTTTTCTTGAATGTAATTGGTGGTGGTATAAAAGTTGTTGCCCCAAGTGCTGATGCGCTGTTCGTTGCTAGGTAGGAAGCCCAAGCCTATGTTTTGCCATTGAAAGGTGCTGGACAGCTTGCCTTTCCAGAAGGTCTTTTTGATCGAAATATTAGGGCTGAGAAAGCGAGAGTCCTTGCCCTGTGCAGTGGGTCTTTGCGAAAGGAAGTTGAGGTTGAAGGAAACACTCAGACTCTTTGTGATCTGAAAATTATGGTTGGTATTGATCGAGTAGGCGAGGGCTGAGTTCTTTACCTGTACCGTATTCTTAAAGAGTTCTCCTTTGATGCTGTAGTGGTACACGTTTCCACCTAGGTAGATGCTCCACCACTTCGCAGGTTCTAGTTTCAAACCTGTCTCTATACCCCAAAGTATGGCTTTGCCTGCATTGGTATAGATCCTATTGAGAATGGTATCGTTGTAGACACTGTTTACACGATTTACCACGTGGTTGATCTGCTGGTTGTAAAGGGTGGCAAACAGGGAACCTTTTTTGAAGTTGCGTACCATGCCGAGCTCTGTAAGACTTACAAATTCTGGCTTGATGTTGGGATCGCCCTGCTCTAAAGTTTCAGAATGCTCACGTTCTGGGTAAGGATTGAGCTCATTGCTTGTTGAGCGTTGTACCCTTTTGCTAAAGCCTGCCTTGATTTTAAGTTTGGGGCTCAACTTGTAAAACAAATTGGCCGAAGGAAACAGGTTGGACAGATTGAGCAAGTAGGGGCTTGAAAGCTTGTCTGCATTAAAACTCCGAGTGGCATGCTCATAGCGAAGGCCAGCAGCGTATTCAAGTTTTTTGAATTTACTAGTGTATTGGGAGTACAGCCCATGAATTTGGTTGAGCACCTTGATATTGGCGCTGAACTCAGGAATGGTTTCGTAAGCAGCGCTGCCTAAGATAGCATTTTGATACAGAAATGCCCCTGTCTGTGTTTGGTAGCGAAACTGGTAGCCACTTTCTAGCTTGCCTTGACCTAGGGTAATACTGTAATCAAGCTTGGCCCTGAATCCTCTTAAAGGGCTATTGCCCGTGTTCAATACATAGTCTATGGTATCGGAGTGGTCTTGAATACTCGCGTTGAGATTTTTGGTAAAACCTTCTAAGAGGGCATATTCACATAAGGTAGAAGCACTCAATACTGATTTGTTGCTGAAGGTATGACTATAGTCGAGGTTGATCAATGAAAAATCTCCTTGCTTTTTCACCAAATTGGAATTGAAGTAAGCGATGCTACTGAGCAATTGACCTGTTTGTGCATCTGTTTTGGTATTGTGATAGGTGATGTCTGCCCTTCGAAATTGTCTCCGCTGTCCGACATAAAAACCTGCCGATAAAGTATTGTTTTTGTTGGGAGTGTAGGTGAGTGTTCCTCTCAGAGCATAATTCCTCCGATTAAAGCTCCGCTCTCCTTGCGAAGGAAAGCTCGTATGTCTGTTCTCAAGGGTGGTATTTACATCACCGTCTCTATAGCCTGCAAGGTCGTTGCGTAGATAGCTTGCACCTAAGGAGAGTTCTATAGATTTTTTCTTGTAGTTGAGTGCTACATCGCTGCCATAGCGCAGGGGCTTCTCTTTGTTGCTGTAGTTATCGAGACTTGGTAAGCCGTATTGTGTGTTTATGGTAAAAGAAAAGCCGTCATCCATACCTTTTTTGGTGGTTATGTTGATGATGCCTGCTTTGCCGTCTGCGTCGTATTTGGCTGAAGGTGCGGTGATGATCTCTATGTTTTCAATGCTGTTGGCAGGGATTTGACTCAGTACCGTATTGGCATCGCTCAGCACTGGTTTGCCGTTGAGCAAGATCAAGAACCCTGTGGCTCCCCTAAGCCTAATTTCTCCTTCTGCGTTTACGCTTACTGAAGGCATGTTTTTTAAAACATCTGTAGCGGTGCCACCTTTGGCGGCTTGAAACAGATCTGCTTTGTAGACTTGCTTGTCGATCTTGATACGGTCTTGGTTTTCGGTATCGGTAATTATCACATCTTGCAGTGTACTGATGTTTTCTTTGACTTCGATGAAACCAAGGTTGAGCGTGGTGTCTGTTTTTGTGATGTTTAAAGCTGGGGTTTGTTTCAAATGATAGCCCAATACGTCTATCTTGAGTTTATAGGTGCCCATCTTTAGGGCTTCTGTGGTAAAGTTGCCCAAGCTGTCGCTCATGACAGCATGCAACAAAGAATCCTTTTGGGAGAGGTATACATTAATAATGGCATAGGGGAGGCCGTCTTTCTGAGCTTCGTTAATTACTTTTCCTTTGATAAAGGATTGTGCGTTTGCCAGAGAAAGGAGCAAGAATAGGCTGCTGAAAAAATACTTATAGTGGAATGACACTGTGGTAAATGATTTAATGAGAAATTGAGATGATTACCCTATGACTTTGCTAATTTACATTATTTTATAAAAATGCCCTTCCTAAAAACAGGAAGGGCATGTGATATTGTGTTCTTATGATTTTATTTCACCTCTATAGTCACGGTATTGAGTTTGCCTGTAAACTCAAATGGTGTAACATAGCGATCTGCAACAGCGCTCACTTGGTCTTTTCCTACATCAAAACCTTCGTCATAGCCACCAATATTACTGGTTTCTCCTTTGAGGAGTTTTTTCTCAGCTACTTTTTCGCCATTAACATATAAGACTTCTGTTCCAGCGTCTTCAAATTGACCGGTATTGTCGAATATCTGTGAAGGCTTGTTGGTGCCTGTGTAATTAACCTCTACTTTGAGCGAAACTTTACCAATAGGTAGTGGCTTGCCAGACTCTAGATAGGAGATTTTGCCGCCAAAGTTATTAGCAACTTGCAGTTTTCCGTCTTTTACAAAGAAACTGAAACCGCCAAACTGTCCACCGATGGCGTAAAGCACACCTTTAGTTTCTGTATAGCCAATGAAGGCATCGGCAGTGATGCTGAAGGAACGGTTACGCAACACAGGACCAGAGAGTGCAAAGGTGTGAGAAAGTCCTGGATAAAGTACAATTTTAGATTGCCCCGCCCAAGCACTCACCCTGTCGAGTCCGAACGCAGAAGTACTCCAGTCTTTGAGTGGGTAAATGTTGTATTTACGCGCATCGGCATCAAAGGCATCCTGTAACTCTTTAAGCTTATCAGGATATTGCGAAGCCAAGTTTTTCTGCTCGTTATAGTCTTCTTTCAAGTTATATAACTCCCAAACGTCAGATTCAAATGGAGCACCTTGTTTGTGGAATACGGATGCTTTCCAGCCATCTTTGTAGATAGACCTCGAGCCTGTGATTTCATAATATTGCTGTGTATGACGTGAAGGGGCTTTGGCATTATCTATGGTATAACCCAAGCTGACACCCTCTACAGGATCTTGAGGATAGCCATTGATCACTTGCGGAACTTTGGCGCCTACCAATTCCAAAGTAGTTGGATAAATACTGTTTACGTGAGTATACTGATCTCTGATGCCTCCTTTTTCCTTGATGCCATTAGGCCAGTGGATAATGAGGGGATTGTGTGTACCTCCTTCTGAATTGGCATCTTGTTTCAAGTACCTGAAAGGTGTATTACCCGCTTGTGCCCAACCGAGTGGAAAGTTGGCAATGCCCTTTTCTGTACCAATATTGTCGATGTCTTTGAGCAAGGCAGGAATTCTGTCTTTCTCTGCCAATGCATTGATATAACCAGAATGTACACCTGTCTGCGTACCTTCTTTGCTAGAACCATTGTCGCCTACCACTACTACAAATAGGGTATTGTCAAACTGGTTGATGGTCTTCAAGTGTGTAATCAAACGACCGATTTCGTAGTCTGTATGCTCTAGGAATGCCGCATAAGCCTCTTGGAATTTGGCATATACTTTTTTCTGATCTGTAGAAAGCGAATCCCATGGTTTCACGCCAGAGGTGGCCTCTGGAATGGTAACGTTTTGTGGTACCAAGCCCAACTTCTTCTGGTTGGCGAGTACTTCTTCGCGGTATTTATCCCAGCCTTTGTCAAACTTGCCTTTGTATTTGTTGAGCCAAACTTTATCCACTTGATGTGGTGCATGACCAGCTCCTGTAGCATAATAGAGGAAGAATGGTTTATCAGGAGCTACCGATTTCTGGTTGGAGATGTAGTTGATGGCCTTGTCAGTGATGAGCGTTGTAAAGTGTTTGCCTTTAAGATCTGCGGCATAATGATCAGTCCCTTCTACTAAGTATGGTTTGTACTGATCCGTTTCACCATACAAGAAGCCAAAGTATTTGTCAAAACCACGACCCGTTGGCCATCTGTTGAAGGGCCCGGCTTGGGTAGCTTCATATACTGGTGTTAAGTGCCATTTACCTACGGCAAAGGTATTGTAGCCATTTTCCCTGAGTACTTCGGAAATAAATCCTTTTTCAAAAGGAATCCTAAAGTCGTAGCCTGGATAATTCACCGCCGTTTCTGGGAATAGACCACCGTGCGATGAGTGTTGGTTTCTACCAGTAAGGAGTGAGGTTCTTGTGGGCGAACAGATCGCTGTGGTGTGGAAATTGGTATAGCGCAATCCGTTATTGGCTAAGGCTTCCAAGTTGGGTGTTTGTACCAGACCTCCAAAGGCCGAAATGGCCCCGAAGCCCACATCGTCCAAAAGGATCCAAACAACGTTGGGAGCATTTTTGGGAGCTTTCACCAGAGGCTCGGCTTTGTAGTCTTTAGAGTCTTGTAAGGTTTTGCCTTGGGTACCTTTCCAAGGTTGTACGGGGTCGTACTGCGCTATAACTTGTAGAGAAGCCCCTAGGAGTAAGCTTGAGAAGCCCCATTTGGGGACCGTCATGCCTAGTGTTTTTGTTAAAAAATGATTCATAATTAATATGATTGATAAAAATTTACTTTGTTAAAATTTGTTACCGACTAATGGTGGATCTTGTCGTCCTAGTTAGAGTAACGTCAGTGAGGCCACTGACGTGGGCGCCCAATACCATGTTCTGTGGCTTACAGACCATTTCAGGGGATGTCAGTTTAGACACGGACATTGGCTGAGCAGAAACTGTTAACTGAAAACTATTCTGCCAATTCGCTTTCTTTCTTTTTGGATTTAAAAATCGGATAGAGCGCTTGTACATACCACTCTTCTTCATGGTAGTCTTCTACTCCGTATTGTTCTGGATACTGGCGGGTGATTTTGGCGGTGCCAAAGATCACATCCCACAGGAATAACATGTTGCCAAAGTTGCCATACGGATTGCCAATACCGTCACGTTCGTGAGTCGCATGATGAGCATGGTGAGTGGCTGGTGTAGATATAGTACGCTCTACAATCCATGCGAGGGGGTGTAGCCATTTGTTTTCATAAAGAGGTTTATCCCATTTGATACTGCTGTGTGCCAATGTAGTGATGATGCCCTTTATGCCTGTCACAATTAAAGCTGGTACTCCTAAACCTAGGAATGAAAGCGTAATTGTGACATATATTTGTGGAAACATGAATGTATAGAGAAAGTTCTGCCTACTGGCCATGGCCATGCCCATATAGGGGGCAGAGTGGTGTGTTCTATGGAATTTCCAAAGCCAAGGTACAGTATGGTGCAATCTATGATACCAATATTGTGTGAGATCATCACCTACTGCGATGATAAGCAGTCCCCACCAAAATGGTACCCAAGCGAAAACATCTTTAAATTGAGGTATTGCCCATGGTAATAACTTTAAGGAAAAATATGCCAATATAGGCTTGAACAGGATCTTAGAGCCAACATAGCAGACTATATCCAAGATCTTTTCATTGGTTGTCCACTTGTTTTTATAGAGTCCCAAGGCGAACTCAAATATTCCGACAATAAGAAAAATAGCTGGGAGTCCCCACGTATTTAAATTTTCGAAAATTGATTTTATGATGCCCATTATGTTGAATGATTAATGTTTTAAAAATGATTGAATAATCCAGAGGATGCCTCCAATAATGCTCAAGACCAAACTGTACATGAGCAGGGAAACCAAAAATTGTTTAGAAATCAAAAGAAGCGCTTTCATAATGATATGAATTTTAAATTTTAAGTTTCGAAAATCGCGTTATCACGATTTTGGAAACTATATGACTTTAGTAGTTATTGATCCCACCACAATCTAGGATTTTGGTAGGTAGAGCCCTTCGTTGGAATATTTGGGTTTAACAATTGTTCGTTAGAAG
>CAMFLX010000093.1 GCA_945957555.1 uncultured Cytophagales bacterium | reverse complement strand
GCTTGATCTACCATAGCTACGGAGAGAATTAATTCTTATAAATATCAAATAGAAAGGGGGAGCATTGTAAACAACCCTCCCCCTTTTTTATGTACGAACAGTACCTATTATTTCTTTTTCTTCTTAACAGGCTCCTTCTTCTCTTTGCCAGCACCAGATGATTTTTCCTCTTTACCAACCTTAGGTGTCTTCAATGAATTGAAGATAGGCGTATTTTTCAACAACAACTCGTCTTTAATTAACTTTCCAGCCTCAGTAATTTCCTCTGGCTTCCAACCTCCAGTACCACTTGCACCTGGTTGTAATATAGAAGCACTTTCTACTTTATCAGCCACAGACCAGTTACACCAGCTGATTTTGTATTTGTCCAAAAACGCCCACCATACTTTAGTTTCTTCAGGACTATACACACCGTTGCCAGAAGCATGGCAACTTCCAAACTCTGTTACGAAAAGACAAACGCCTTTATCCAATGCTTTTTGAGCTTCTGCCCTCAACGACTTTCTGTGTGTACCTGAATAAAAGTGCAAAGTATAAGCCACGTTATTATCTTTGATCGGATCAGCAGCTGCCTCACTTACCATTTGCGACCACTGTCTAGTACCACATATGATCAAGTTTGTAGTATCATATTTTCTAATCTCCGCAATCACTGCTTCACAGTAGGGCTTGATATCACCTGACCAAGTAGGGTCTTGTAACGGCTCATTGTAAAGTTCATAGATTACGTTAGGATACTGCGCATATTTCTGTGCCATTTCCGCAAAAAACTTCTTGGCCAATTCTGGATTTTTATGTGCTTCGTGAGAGTGGTAGTCGATAATAGCATAGATTCCTAAATTGATAGCCGCATCAACCACCTTAACCACTTTATCCTTTTCTTCTGGTACTACTTCATAGCCATTTTTGTCAGCTTCTACCCCCATAGCTGCTCTGATGATCGTACATTTCCAATCGTCTTTCAACCACTTTACAGCATCTGCATTGTAGTATTGCCCCATCCACTGGCTCCAAAACAAAGACATACCTCTTAGTTGTACGGTATCGCCTTTTTCACCAAAGATATAATTGCCTTTCACCTGAAGTCTTCCGTATTTCTCCACGATAGTACTTTGCGAAAAAGCCAAACTACTGATCAACAGTAGTACACTTAATAATTTTGTTTTCATTATGATTTATTAATATTTACACAAAAATATGAATTATTTCCTTAACCTTTCAAAAAACAAAAGGGATTTGCTCTCATGCAAATCCCCAAAAATAAGTACCGAAATATATGTTTTATGATGGTTTATCATGCCCTACAGAACGTTGTCCCGTAAGAATCCAGATTGGGACATTATCTTACTCTACTACTACTCGGATAGTTTTTGCAAAATCAGTATTGTTGATCAACAACAAATACACCCCAGCAGTAAGGCCAGCTGTATTGAACGTAATCGCTTCAGTATTTTCTCCAATAGCAACGGTTTGTTCTGAAATATCAAATCCAGAGATCGACTGTAACTTAAGGGTCAATTGCGTATCTATCAGACCATTGATTTTCACATGAAGTACTTCACCATGCTTTACAGGCTGTGGATATACCTCACCAATAGCATCACTACCATTGAGAGAAACGAATTTCACAGGCGTATAGGTAAATTTACCATCATGGTCCACTTGTTTGATACGGTAATATTGTCTCTCACCAGTCATGGTTTGTTGTACACTATAATCCTTTTGCAAATGAGAGTTATGACTTCCACCCACCTCAGCAACAGCCGTAAAATTGACACCATCGCTACTTGCTTCCACCACAAATACCCGATTCTTACTTTCATGTGCAGTACCCCAAGTAATCAAAACATCTTTGCCTCCAGTAGGATAAACATTAAAGTAAGTGTATTCAACGGGTAAAGTACAGGTAGCACATACCCATACACGACCGCAAGAGGTAGGGTTGCCTATATTGGCCTTAAGATTAAAAAGAGCCCCATGCTCAGTTGTTTTAACTCCATTATAAACATTAAGATCTGTCAAAGTTAAAACACCCGTTGAGTCTTTGTAATTGGCAGCGGGACCTTTACACGTATAATATCCTAAGTTTTGTATACTCGAAACATTCCCAGTTATATAAGACCTAGCTCTTAAATAATAAGTTCCTGGTTGAATTAGATATCCGTTTCCATAAACCGTTTCTTTTACCATGCTCTTAGTATAACCAACCAAATTTCTACTTGCCACAGTAGTAATTGGTGCAGGTACATTATTAAAATCAGTTATATCTGGATATAATAATAAATCTAAGGTCAAATTATCTCCTGATGATGTATTATTTGAAATTGCATATAGATCAACTGATCCAATTGTCATGGGAGCAGTTACAACTATTTTTTGATAACCAGCACCTGGCCCATTAACCGACTGAATAGAACAACCGGATGGCTCGGTCAATTTTGCTCTTGTGGCATAACTATTATTATCTTGCAAAAACAAACCGCCTTGAGGACAAGCTGGTGTTGAAACCAAGTTAACTGCTGACGTTGTTCCCTTTCCATCTGCACTTTTAAAAGGACCATATTCTGGAATAGTTCCTGATGAGCTTTTAAACCAAGAGACATTCGCCAATCCCCCAATGATAGTTACTTTGCTAGTACCAGTAATATTAGGCACCAAATCTACAGTCCCAGTAGCAGTACTTCCAGTACAAGATGCATTAATGGCACCATTAAATGCAGCGACCAACGTATCGATTTTGATGGTTGCCGTCTTGGTGCCGCATGCCGCCGTATTTGCATGAACAACTGTTAATTTATAGGTACCTGCTTTTGTTGCAGTATAGGTTGGTACTGTACCAGGGCCAGCTCCACTAATACCTGGTATTGCTGTGGGCGAGATCATTTCATATTTGTAAGTACTGATGTTTGTGGTCGTCAGCGACGGATCTAGCAATTCTGACACTGGAGAGCAGACCTTCCTATCAGGCCCCAAACTTAAATCGAATTGGTTCAAGAACAAAACACTATCCAGCCTTGGACAAACCAATCCATCACCAAGAGAATCATAACAAACATAATATTTAGTGCCTCCTATGGGAGCTGTAGCAACACTGTATATATTATCGGAGGTGTTGTCTTTAGTATTAGCAGTCGTGATGTTTGTGGCATCCATCCCTGGCGTCCCCTCTACTTTATTCCCTGAACTGTTTAAAAACCATTGAAAATTATACTTACTATTTGTCAAATTAGTATTTAAAGTGAATGCAAAATTCTCATTACATGTAAATACAGTATCAACCAGTGAACTTGCTTTACCCAAAAGTTTTAAATCCTTTATACCATCACAGCTACTGTTAAAAACCAAATCATCAATAACCAAATCATTACCAGCGTTACTTCCTGTAACTTTTTCATTCTGAATAATAAAATCCACACTAGTAACACCTGCTGGAGCTGTCCATACTTGATAAAACTGTTGCCACTTCACAGGATTACTGGTGCTATCTACATAAATTTTTCCCCCTAATTGAGAAGTAACGCCTGTTGTATTATTCTTTATGTTAAAACTTAATATTGGCGAATTCTCCCATTTTCCGTTTGATGTATAATAAAAAGTATTACCATTTCCATTGGCAAACCATGCAGAAATTATATAGGTTCTGCCTGGTGTTACATTGATACTTGCTTTTGAATATACTACTTGATCGGCTACCGTTCCATTCACATCAACAAACAATAAATTACCATTCCCTGTAGTATGGTCTTTTACTTTCGCAACGTATGCATTATTGGATTGAGTACCAGGATCTGTACATATCGCTGCTTTCGCTCCATTTGAACAGGCCAAATCTATTGCGGCAACTGATGTAAAATCTATCGTTGTGTTTTCGAAGCTAGCATTTGCTCCAATCAAATTCGTGGGATCACTTGTTTTTACAGGACATGTCATTTGTGCGGTAGCAATGCTTACAGTCAAGAGTAGCAATGCTGAAATCAGACCTCTCATCAAAAAAAAACTATGCATAACTATATTTTGGGGAATATTTGAAATAAAATTACTTTTTTTCATCAGTTGCGAGTTACTTTTATTCAACTAGATTGTATTATACAATCTTTCAAAGATACTCTTTATACGCATTTCATACAAAAAGGTAAATAGGAATTATAAACGAAAAATCCCACATGTGCCGTGGGAACACTCAAACCTAAATAATATAATTTTGAAGCTGAATAATTTACGAAATTATATCTACTCTATTAAAATTTTATATATAAGCACACCCGATTCCAGATGAACACGCAAAAGATACATACCCGCTTTAATATCGGAGGTATTGATAGAAATACTTTCAGTCTCTGAAACTAGCTGATGCTTAAAAAGGAGAGAACCTGAAACTGAAACAAGTTCAAGCCATGTACCCTCAGAAAACAATCCATTTGACTTTATAAGCAAATCAACTCCTTGCTTCACTGGTTGGGGCATTATACTAATACCATCTTGTCCCAAACCAAAATCAACGGATTTAATTGAAGTATACAAAACAGCTCCTGTTGACTCTACCTGTTTGATTCTGTAATAATACCTACCCGCCACTTCCAGATTCAAGTCTTTATAGACATATACACCAGTAAGCTTCTCTCCTATTTGGTTTATTTTCTCAAAGAAGATCCCATCCCTGCTCCTCTCTATCACAAATGTTACATCGTCCTGCCCTGTAACTGTACTCCATGTTATTATAGCTCCATCGTCTGATTTTTGCGCCTCAAAACTGAGAAATTGAAGGGGCAAGGTACAAGCTATAGTCACAGTATCTTTTTTAACGATATTAGATCTAGGCGCAAAGAAGATATCGTCAATTGCAAAGTCTCTGCCATTCTGCCCAGAAACATCTAAATGGTTCTTAAATACAATCTGGATAGTTTTGTCAGAAGTTGCGGTATAGGAAGACCTGAACTGATACCACTTATTGTCAAATGGTGCTGAAAAGACCTCAGTTTTCCCATCGATCACAAGCTCCATAATAGCCCTAGCCTGATCACAAGTATCTATATTAGGAGAGTTCACGTCTGCCGGCATGCTACCATTGGGGCAATTACAACAAAGTACCTTCGATGCTTCCAATGCTGCGGTAGCCTTAGTATACACTATATTCAAATTGGCAAACCACACAGAAAAGTCATAGGTGAAGCCCGCCTTTACATCTACATTTTGATACCACATTCTGTCGTTACCAGAATAAGATCTGTCCACACCCAACATATTGCCAGTCCCAGTGGTATGATCCCCAATAGGTGCATAAAAGGAACTAGGATCATTATTGTTAGGGTTCTGAGTAACAAAATAGCTCCCTCCCCCGCCTAGACCAGGTTTATAATCAGTATTCAAGCCCGTAGTGCCCGCCTCAAAGTCTCCATTTACAATCATGTTCGAAAGCGGTATGTAGGCCGATGCTTCATATTTCATTTCCTCATTTTTCAACCTGACTACTGTAGAATCCATTTTAGGACTTACTATGGTAGATGTATTTGTCCCAGAAATATTTTTCCATGTATCAAAATACCCATCTTCCACCTTAGCTATCACCAAGGCCGAATCGCCTCCAAGACATTTATAAGAAGTATTGATCTTCATACAATCTACCACATTGACCATTACAGTATCTTCCTGAAAAGCTGCCGAACCGAAAGTAACATCGTCAAGACCAAAGTTATTCCCAGCTACATAACCACCCGATGTTTCAACAATCCTCAATGTTACGTTTCCTGAAATAGCGCCGGAATTCCAAGTCTGCTTAACTTGCGACCATTGACAAGTATTTAGATTCACACTTTGAGGAGAAGCAAATAATGGAACGAAGCCTGAGCCATAGTCTATGTAATATTGCAAATTAGAACCTTTAAAACTCGCATCGTAGGTCGAAGAAGTAGGATCAGCCTTAAGATTGATATTGGTAGCCCATGAGGAAAACTCATAAGCCGTATTTGGTGTTACCGCCACCGTTTGAGACCACACTTGCCTATCATAGGCATTACCAGTAGATGAATTGGCAGCATTTACTGCTAAATAAGTACCCGAACCAGTCGTATGGTCGCCACACTTTGCAATATCGCCACTATTGGTAAGCGCTGTATTCTTATCCATTAATAGGTATTTCCCATCGCTACTTGACAAATCTGTCCCAGTAGCATACAGAGACGAAGCTCCTAGAGCGGAAGTAGCCGAAAAGCCCCCATCCACAACTTTATTATCTACTGAAACATTAGCTGTAACTCTTAGAATATATTTTTGGATATTGGTAGGACTAAAAACTGGAGATTTAATGGAGGAGTTATTCAGCAATGCGCTCGGCGTCCAACTGATATTTCCAGTAGCTCCCGTAACATCCAGCTTAGTCGTTTTCCCAAAACAGATGGTACTTGCTAGCTTAGTCGCATCCAAAACCTTCTTTTGAACTATGATCTTATCCTTTGCATAACAATTGGGATCATTCAAAAACTGGGCTTCTGTAGCCGTTTTAACTTCATAAATCCCGGGAGACGTAACTCCTGACTGTATTGATGTAGTTCCTGTAATAGGAGATCCATCTTTATACCACTGAAAAACAGTGCCAGAGGTTGCCGTAGCCGTTAAATTCACAGAAAATGGAGCATTAAGAATAACGTTTGTATTACTATTTAAATCAGCAAAAACATAACCTGAACTAGCAAAAATGGTGGGATGAGAAGCAGCTTTTACTCCATAACAACACTTTGAAGCAGTATACTCAAACTGAGCGAATACCGATTGTATAGGGCACTGAAAAGTAGCATCTATACCAAAAATCCCCGGACGAGAAGAACCATAGTTAGCCGTAAGGGCACTGGAGCCAGAAGATAGTGATACAGTACTTGGCAAAACCGTACTCGTATTAGAAAAATAAGTATAACTAATGTCTGAACCAGAGCCAAAGGATACCGATAGTAACTGAGCGACATTGGCTACAACATTTAAGCCCAATGGCAAATCAACTTTATAATAAGATGAACTGCCAATCTTCCCAGCAATGACTTGTGATCTTGGCACTACAACATTTATGGTTGGATTAGTAGTTGCGGCATTGCCATCGTCCACTGTAACAGTAAAAGTATAATCAGCACCAGGATTGATATAATAGGATTGCACTACAACCGAAATGCTATTAAGTTTATAATCGACATTGGAGCTTATGGGCAATACATAAGGTGTTGTATTAAATGAAGGGGATTCCGAAGAAATACTCGTCGCGCTTGGAGAAACAGGCCCTAGAGTAGGAGTCACCTCTTTCTGGTATCTAGTCTCTATGAGCATCGCAACCGAATCGGTAGCGTAGCTTCCCGTATTTTTATACTTATAGGTATAAGGCGACACGTAAGAACTGGAATATCCAGCATCCTTAAAAGTGTTCGTCAAAGTGTCCTTATAAAACCAGTGGTACTTTTCGTTGGCAGCAGGACTTACTTCATAGGTAACGTGCTGTCCATTACAATACCGATCCAATGTTGGAGCACCTGCACCACACTGTGCAAAAACCGATACAAACGAAATAATAAAACTTAGAACAAGAAATCTCAAAACCATAGCACAATCTCAAACCTATCTGTAAATACATTTCAGATCAAGATATGTTACGATTTCAAAATCACAAATTGTTTAAAAATGAAAAATCCCGCAATTGCGGGATTTTCGTTAAGCGTTAGCTACTTGTTTTTTTCGAATTTCGCTCACAGTTTGCAAAAAGCCTTCAGCTTCTTTCCTGAAGAATTTGGCAAACTCCTCTGTGGGATCGTTTTGATTGATGAGGAGCACTGTAGCCCTAAACCCACCCTCTTTGAAAGTTATTTCCCCGGTTTCCACAAAGTTTTTGTCAAAATCATTCATGATCCCATGCTGGGTATTACACTGCACATCTCTAGACAATAACAATGCTTTGGCACCATTCACAAAAGTATTATAGCAATGGTATATAGCATCCGCATAATTAGCGTTTGCAAAGGCTTCATCAGACCTGTTTAATCTTTCTCTTTGCTCATCAAGAAGCACTTGAACCATATCTACCAAAACACCAGCACACTCACCAACACCTACAGCAGTCTCGTAGTTTTCGGTATTACCCCAATCTACCAACAGATCCTGAGTAAGTTCGGTAATCACACCTAGAGGCTTCAATAAGGTATAGAAGTAATTCTTTCCTTGACGTGCAAAATAGTCATTGAAGTACTCGCCTTCATTGCCATTCCTTTCAAAATCATCCAATAGATCTCTCAATGCTTGCGGAGTGCGTTTAGCAGGCAATTTAATCACTTTATCCGCAATCAAACCTTGCCCATCACCTTTGATACCACCACCCAAAAGTACCTGCATGCCTGGCAACACCAGCTCACCATGTTTCATAGACATACCATGGAAACCTATATTAGCTATTGTGTGTTGTCCACAAGCATTCATACAACCAGAAATCTTTATTTTGATATCGTTGTTGTAGATAATATCAGGATATTCATCCTTCATCACCCTTTCCAATTCCTCAGCCAAGCCATAAGAACTTGCAATACCTAAGTTACAAGTATCAGTACCCGGACAAGCAACCACATCGGCTGTAGAATCGAAGCCTGGCTCTGCCAGTTTCAAATCATTCAATTCGTTAAACAAATGTATCAAATGCGCCTTAGGCACAAATTTCAACAAATAGCCCTGGTTTATGGTAACTCTTACATCATCAGAGCAATATTTAGCTATTACATTAGCAAAGCTCCTTACTTTATCAGACTTGATATCACCTATGGTTACTTTGACCGAAACTCCGTAGTACCCTTTTTGCTTTTGTTCAAAAACATTTGTCTTCAACCAAGCTTCATACTTCGTAGCATCATTAGGTGCAGTTTCTGGCAAGTTCAATACCGCAGGTATACTTGATTTTGCCAAGTCATCTATATTGACTGTATAAGATTTATTTTTAAGTGCTTTTTGCTCACTAGCAACCAATTTGATTAATTCCACTAAGCCTACATCGTTCAAAAGATATTTCAAACGTGCTTTATTCCTTCGAGTTCTTTCTCCATATCTGTCAAATACACGGATTACAGACTCTGTATATGGCATCAATTGATCCTCTGGTAAAAATTCGTGTGCCACATGTGCATGAAAAGGTTGAGCACCAAGGCCGCCCGCGAGCATTACTTTAAACCCCTTCTTACCATCTTTTATCTTAGGAATAAAACCTAAATCATGAATAAAAGTATAAGCGGTATCATCCTCACTTGAAGAAAACGCTATTTTAAACTTACGACCCATTTCTTGACAGATTGGGTTACGCAAGAAATAATTAAACATGCCATAAGCATAAGGAGACACATCAAAAGGCTCCTTAGGGTCTATACCTGCCAAAGCTGATGCTGTGATATTTCTTACCGTATTCCCACACGCCTCACGAAGAGTAATGCCCTTTTCTTCTAGTTCTGTCCAAACTTTAGGCGCATTTGCTAACTTAACATAGTGTATTTGTATGTCTTGGCGAGTCGTCGCATGCAAATTACTGCTTCCATATTTATCTGACACGTCAGCAATCCTGATCAACTGTTCTGGACTCACTTTACCAAAAGGTAATTTGATTCTGATCATTTGCACACCTTGCTGACGCTGTCCGTATACTCCACGAACCAAACGATAGCCTCTGAATTTTTCGTCATCAATCTGACCAGTTAGGTAGGCTCCAATCTTATCTTGAAGTTCTTTGATATCTCTCTCCGCTGCTTTGCTGATAGTTCCGTTTTCTGCCATGCGAGTATTCTCTACTAAATTTATATACTTGTAAACTACAAATTTACGTATGAAAAAGTTCTGAATAAAGAAATAATCATAAAAACTCGGCTATAAGCCACCTAAACAATGTTTAAATTGACAAGTGTGAAACAATCAACTAATCTTTGGTTTAAAATAAAAGGGGCTATTTATGCCCCTTTTTTAGTGATAAGTGTTTTCATACCAATTATGGCTCAAGCCATACATTATTTCCTGGCTTTAAGACTCCGAGTACCACCAATACTACCACAAGGATAATCCAGAATGAACCAATTCCTAATGTAAGCCAAAACAAGAACTTATATTTTCCAGATTGTCTCTTATGAAAAATATGAGCCTCAATGGTTTGAAGTTCGTTTTCTAATCTATAAAAATGAAACTCGTTTAGTACTATATAATCAAAAGCTCCATGTTTGATCGTCGCCACGGCAACTTCAGTATTTTCATGATGGGAATAAAAAACCACTTCAGTACTGTGTTCCAATTCTTTGATTTTATCAAGGATCTTTATCCCATCATTTTCGGAAACATTAATAGTCTTAAGATCATAGTCAATCAAAACAGCCATAGGGTGCTCATTCAACGCCGCAAAACAATCAGCACTTGACATGAAATATCTGAAGTCATACTTCTGATTACCTTTAAAGAAATCTTTTATGAGGTTTCTCTCCAATTTGTTGTTTTCAACAACAAAAACGGTCTTTTTATTTGTCTTCATAAGTCATAGATTTTAATGTAAAGTTATTTAGCTATAAATGATTGCAAAATGAGGCAAATCAAGCCCATTACTGATATATATCATATCTAAGATCAATTTATTCTTATACATCAAGATCCGTTTTGGAATAGCCTACCATGATAGAGAATTATACATTTAAACTATCACTAACCTTTTATATAAATATCACGTATATTACCCATTAAAACAAGTACTTAAAGAAAATAATTCACTTATAAAAACTAATAAAGGAAGTACGCACTACAAATACTCAAGAAACTCATACAATTCATAGTTTCTTCCAATAAGATACCAGTTTTTGGAGACTAGTTAAATTATATTCAGGAAGGATTCCTGAGAACTTTTGGCCAATTCTTAAGAATGATTTAGAGAAGGCATTAGCAGTTATACCCCATTTATTGATAAACATAATACGTCCAGTATTCACCTTAATACGTTTGGTTGATTTTGAGCCAAAATGGTACACCCTACTCGACGCCACACCTTTAAAATACCTAACACCTAGCATCCATAATTTCCTTGAAAAATCAGGATCAGAATACATACCAGGACTAAACTCAATACTATATCCTCCTACCATATCCCAAACGTCTTTATGAACTATGTTCGGAGGCCAAGTACTTCCCGACCAATCTTCTTTAAGGAATTGATCATATGAAGCGAGCAATTTAGTTTCCTCAAAACTATCAATACTAGTACCAAAGTTTGCAACTATTACACAGTTATTACCCGAATCATAATGCTCTATCATTGTACTTGATAAAAAGAAATAAGAATGCCCTATCTTTTTAATTTCCTCATAAAGGTAAAGATCCCAATTAGGGCATACATACATATCATCATTTATATATACAATATAGTTAGTAGTAGCCAACTGAGCACACAGATTCACAGCCTTACAAATGCCTATGTTAGTGTCAGATTGTGTATAAAACACATCTTCTTGGTCATCCGCCCACTCCATCGTCCCGTCAGTACCTTCGTTGATATGTAGAATGATCTGATGTTTAAAACTTGAATGGTTCCTTATACTCTTTACCAATAACTGTAAATGTGGTAAATTATTCCAAGTCGGAACAATGATGGAAAATTGGTATGCACTATTAGCGACTCCCAGTTTCTTCTTAATGATGGGCAAATTCATTTTTTGATAAAAAAATAGGTATACTAAATGTATACCTAAGCAATGTTATATAAACTGTACTAACTATTTAACAACCCTTGAAAACACCTTCAATAATTTATCAGCCGTTTTATCCCAACTGATATTCTGCAAATCAGCAAACATATCAGCCACAACTTTGTCTTTGGCCTCATTGTTATCTAACATAGAAACAATATGTTTAGTCATAGCACTGATGTCCCAGAAATCTGTTTTTAAGGCACCCGTAAGTACTTCTCCAACCCCTGATTGATTAGAAATAATACAAGGTACGCCAAACTGAGCAGCTTCAAGTGCTGACAACCCAAATGGTTCTGAAATTGAAGGCATAACGTATACATCTGCCATGGAATACAATTGCAAAACTTTGTCTCTGTTTAGAAATCCTGTAAAGTGAAATTTGGTACTTATCTTTTGATTTGCACTATTCTCAATAAGTTTTTTTAATTTGTCACCAGTACCTGCCATTACAAAATATACATCGGGGAATTTTTTAATAACCCTCTGGGCTAATTCTATAAAATAGCCTGGACCCTTTTGATCAGTAAGCCTTCCCAAGAAAAGAACCATTTTTCCCGAAATATTCTTAGGTGATTTAAATGACTGTACTGGCTCTATACCATTGTGAACAATCTCAATTTTATCTGGGGATATACTATATAATCTTTCAATTTGCTCTGCAGTATACTGACTTACAGCCACTACTTTATCAGCATATTCCATCGCCCCCTTTTCAATATGAAAGGCCAAGTTCCTATCGCCATTTTCCGACCTATCGGTCTCCAATGCATGCACATGAAGCACCAAGGGTTTGCCTGTTGCGGACTTAATGTTACACCCTGCTACAAAAGTTACCCAGTCATGCGCATGAATTACATCAAACTCTTTAGTTACGGCAATTTTTACAGCAATCTTAGCATACTTATGTATTTTTTCAACTACATCATCACCATAAAGCTCTGTAATGTCAAATTTTTCAATCTCGTCTACATAACTGAACTTTTTAACTTCTTTGACCTCGATAATCGTATTGGTAATCTCTTGCTCCTCTTGATAAGGTAAAAAATTGGCCTTGATTTTCTCCAAATTCACAAAAGTCTCATAACCTATAGGTTCCTGAACCTTCTTAAGCTGTTCAATATCTACTTTATTGAGACCGATCAAGTCAATGTTTGGGATCTGCACTTCTGCATCTGACTTGGGTAGAATAAGTGTAATATCTGCTTTAGTTGATAGGGCTTTTGTAATACCATAACATGCAACGCCTAGACCGCCGTTGTAAACCGGAGGGAACTCCCAACCCAATGCGAGTATTCTTGGTTTTTTCATATTTATTATTCTTTTAATTTAAAAAATTGACAATAGATCCTAACAATTATTCTACTTTAGTGTAAAAATAGAGTTTTTTTTAATATTTAATTTAATAAAAACAAAATTCTTATAATTTTGTGTACGCCAATATGTAAAATAGACATGGATATTATTAGCAACATTGAAACACCCTTAGACAGCAAACAATATCCTGACACAATAACATCCTTGATCAAAACAAATGACTACGTATTTGACTTTGTTTCTGAGAAGCTAACTTTAAGACTATATCTCATTTCTTCTAAAATAGTACGTGTAAGATATGCCGTTAAAGGCTATTTTGAGAAGGACTTCTCCTATGCGATAGACGAGTCTCACCAATTTAAGCATTTCGATTTTAAGTACGCAGAATACGAAGATCGCTTTGAGCTAAACTCTAAGGACATAAAGGTTTGCGTATTCAAGAAAAATTTCAAAATACAATTTGAAGACAACTTCGGAAAGATTATCAATGAAGATGAAAAAGGCTTCCACTGGGAAGATAACTTGCAACACGGTGGCAATATGGTCTACTGTAGCAAAGTACGCAGATTTGAAGAGTGCTATTACGGACTTGGGGACAAACCCACAGACTTGAATTTACACAACAAAAGACTTACCAACTGGTGTACCGATACTTATGGTTTTGAGAAGGATCATGATCCTATTTATAGGGCAATACCATTCTATTATGGCATGCATGACAGCACCGCTTATGGGATATTCTTTGATAATAGTTTCAGGACCAACTTCGATTTTGGCCATGAGGAAAAAAACACTGTAAGTTTCTGGGCCGATGGTGGAGAATTGAACTATTACTTCATTTACGGACCCGACCTAGATGAAGTCGCGGAACAATACGTCATGCTAACTGGTCGCCCCAAACTTCCACCTAAATGGGCTTTGGGTTTTCATCAATGTAAATGGAGCTACTATCCCGAAGCTCAAGTCAAAGAAATTGCCAAAGAATTTAGAACTAGGCAAATTCCTTGCGATGCCATTTATTTGGACATCGATTATATGGATGGGTTTCGCTGTTTTACTTGGAACAAAAATCATTTCCCTGACCCCAAAAGGATGATTTCCGAACTCAAGCAAGATGGCTTCAAAACTGTTGTGATTATTGACCCTGGCATTAAAGTAGACAAAGATTATTGGGTCTGGCAGCAAGGCTGGGAGCAGGACATGTTCTGTAAGCGATGCGACGGCCCATTGATGACAGGAAATGTATGGCCAGGAGAATGCAATTTCCCTGACTTTACCAATCCAAAAGTACGAACTTGGTGGTCTGAACTTTTCAAGGAATATTATGAAATAGGTGTTGATGGCGTCTGGAACGATATGAATGAACCAGCCGTTTTCGGCCTTGGTACGTTCCCTAATGACGTTAGGCATAATTATGATGGGCACTATTGTAGCCATCGTAAAGCTCACAATGTATACGGAATGCAAATGGCTCGGGCTTCCCATCTAGGTTTTGAAAAATTCAAACCCAATCAAAGACCTTTTCAGATTACTAGATCTTCTTATGCAGGATTCCAACGCTTTGCCTGCGTTTGGACGGGAGATAATATTTCTACTTGGGATCATCTCTGGATTGCATCCGCTCAAATACAACGTTTATCCATATCAGGGGTTTCGTTTTCCGGAACGGATGTTGGGGGCTTCATAGGCGAGCCAGATGGTGAACTCTTTACAAGATGGATACAACTTTCATTTCTTCACACATTCTTTAGAGCGCACTCGTCTGGCGATAAAGGAGAAAAAGAACCGTGGGTATTCGGCAAGCAATATGAGAGCATTATCAAGAAATTTATAGAGTTGAGATATCAACTCATTCCATACATCTACACAAACTTTTATTTTTATGTAACTAAGGGAACTCCGATGTTAAAACCCCTCGTATTTGAAGACCAATTTGACCCAGAGACTCAATATAGACAGGATGAGTTTTTAGTAGGAAACCATATCCTCTCATGTCCTGTAGCCAAACAAGGGGCAGTAGGTCGTTGGCTTTATTTGCCTAATGGCAATTGGTACAACTATTTCAGTAACCAAGTTTCAACTGGAGGGGTAGAACTCTATTGTGATACTGGCCTTGAAGAAATGCCGCTTTACATAAGAGCTGGAGCCATTATTCCATTTTATCCGATCCAGCAATATATCGGAGAAAAAAATATTGACACCGTTACTCTAAAGATATATTTTTCACAAGAGAAAGTGCTTAGCCATTATTATGATGACGCAGGGGAAGGGCTTGAATATACTAATGGCCAATACGTTCTTGCAAAGTTTGAAACAAGTTTTAATCCCAAAACCAAAACATATAAGATATCTCAGGAAAAGACAGGAAACTTTGTCTCTAAAGTAATCAACTATGAGATTATCTTTATCGGTTTTGACAACCAATACTCTCTTGTAAAAATAGACGGCAAAGAAGCTAATGTATTAAACTTCAAAAACAGTTTAATGATCAGTTCAAATTTCAAAGAAATCACCATAGAATAAAACAGTATGAAATATAAATCGTTGATTTTAATCTTTTTTTGTTTAAAATCAGTATTTGTTTATGGCCAGTTAGGCTTAGACAAATTAAGCAATATCAATGACGCACTCCAAAGTAAATACGGACAACAAGCGCTTGATGTCTTTAGTAAAGAACTAGAAAAAAGTCGTAAAGATTATGAAGACAAAGCCTTCAACTACGCCATTATAGTAAGCGACAACTCCGCACTTTTTGAAAATGAACAAAAAATAAAGAAATATTCAAACGTAATATTCGGAGGCTTGACTGATCAAAAATCCAATCCCAATACTTCCGCCAAAGCCTCATCCAAAAATAGTTCAGGAGAAATCTTTTTCGCCTCTCACAAATACAAATGGGCTTCTGACCTTTTCGAATCGGCCATATCCGATTATGAGACAAATGGCCTGACTGATGAGAGCGGCTATACACTTGCCATTAGCAACCTTGGGCTTTTATACAACACCACGGGCAGATTTGAAAAATCGTTAGAAACAACGACAAAAGCACTTGAACTACGCAGAAATAAATTCGGAGAAAAGAATGCTGTATATGCTGCTTCTTTGAATAACATGGCTGTACTCCTCAAAGACATGGGAAAATACTCTGAGGCAACAGATTCGATCGAAAAAGCACTTCAAGTCAATGCAGAGACTCTTGGCAAACAAAGTTTAGCTTATGCGATCATGCTTAACAATAAGGCTATGTTACAGTACACATTGGGCCAATACCAAGAAGCGGTAAAAAATCTGGCACCGGCATTAGATATCGCTGAAAAAGAGCTTGGCAAAGGTTCTTTCAACCTAATTCGACTTAAAACGAACCTAGCCATCATTTACAAGGAAATGAACAAGTACACGGAATCTGAGGAGATCCTACAAAAGTGTATTAAAACCAAAGAGAAAAAGCTTGGCACTTCACATCCAGACTATGCGAGCTTATTAACAACTTTGGCCTCTCTGTACATAAAAATGAATAAAATGGGAGATGTAGAAGCTTTGCTCACCAAAGCCTCCAGCATATATAAAAAGGAATTGGGAGAACAACACCCCTCTTACGCAACGTCACTTAGTTATCTGGGCAATTTTTATAGAAGCCAGAACAGCCTGTCTAAGGCAGAAGAGCTTTTGCGAAAAGCTATGGAAATCCGATTGGTAAACCTTAGTGAAAACCATCCCGACTATATAAATTCTCTTGAAGATATGGCTTTACTCTATTGGGCCCAAAAAAACACTCGCAAAAGTGTGGACTATTTCGATCTATCTATTGACAAAAGTCTCAAATTTGTGAAAGACTTTTTTCCAGCTATGAGTGAAAATGAGAAATCTAAACTTTGGGCAAAAACAAGACCCAAAATCTTAAAATTTTATGCCTTTGTAAACGATCAAAAAACACAAGATTTGATCACTAAAATGTATAACTTACAGATATCCACTAAGGGTATCCTTCTCAACTCAACTACCAAAGTCAAAAATAGTATTCTTGCGTCAAAAAATGAGCAACTTATAAAACTTTACGAGAAATGGTTGGACCAAAAAGAAGATCTTGCCAGACTATACACTTACTCCAAGGCTGAGCTTCGGGAAGAAAAAATCAATTTAGATTCTTTAGAAAAAGAAACAGAATCAACTGAAAAAAAACTAACGGCTAGTTCCTCTCTATTTTCAAAAACTAATGAGGAGATTAGTAATAAGGAAGTGGCTGCAAGCCTTAAAGCAAATGAGGCTGCTGTGGAGATTATCAACTTCCAGAAATACAATAAATTCCTTACTGACACTTCTGTCTATGCAGCAATTATCATTCAAAATGGTGCTCAGCCCAAATATATTGAGATCAAAAATGGCTACGAGCTTGACAAGCGCTATTACAACTACTACAAAAATGCCATCACTTCTAAGAATCCAGACAAATACGCTTACACAAAGTTTTGGGGACAGATAGACTCTTCCCTAGCAGGCAAAACTACTATCTATGCATCACTTGACGGCATATACAACTTGATTAATCTCAATACATTAAAACTTCCAAACGAAAAGTACCTCATTGACAAATACAATATCCAATATGTATTGAACACCAAATTTATCACAGTCCAAAAAACGGTAGCGACCAAAACCAACAAAACCGCTGTATTATTAGGAAACCCAGATTATGGTAGCCGAGGAACGATTGCAGCACTCCCTGGCACGAAAATAGAATTGGATAAAACCAACGCTCAGCTCAAGACCAATGGCTTCAAGATCTCAACTTTTGTAAGAGGTGAAGCTAACGAAACCAATATCAAAGCTGTCAAAAACCCCTATATCCTACATATAGCAACACATGGTTACTTTCAAAACGATGCCCATACATCAAGTGATGAGGGTTTAAGCTTCGGAGTGGAGTCGCAGCGAGCTAAAGAAAATCCATTATTGAGGGGAGGCCTGCTCCTTGCTAATGCAGAAAAGGCCCTAAGCAATATTGATACTCTAGAAATAAAATCGGCTGACAATGGTATATTTACTGCCTTCGAAGCCATGAATCTTTCACTTGACGAAACAGAAATCGTATTTTTAAGTGCTTGTGAAACAGGCAAAGGGGAATCAAAAGCTGGCGAAGGGGTGTATGGTCTCCAAAGAGCCATTCAAGTAGCTGGTGCAGAATCGGTAATCATGTCTCTTTGGAAAGTAA
>CAMFLX010000092.1 GCA_945957555.1 uncultured Cytophagales bacterium | reverse complement strand
CCCGTGGGTTCAAACCCATTACCCGTGGGTTCAAACCCATCACCTGTGGGTTCAACCCCATCACCCATGGGTTCAAACCCAACACCCGTGGGTTCAAACCCATTACCCGTGGGTTCAAACCCATCACCTGTGGGTTCAAACCCAACACCCGTGGGTTCAAACCCATGACCGATATATTGAACCCTAGAAGTCAAAGCTTGGATCCCATTCGTCCAAAATCCTGTTCCAAAACTTTTGGGTTTGAAAAGGGAAGCTTTGGGGCAAATCGTGACTGCTATGGGTTTAATTACAATAGTATTTACTTGAAATAACTTACTCGTATATTTCATAAAATTGATATTAGAATAAAACAATAAAACCGACTATGCGATCATTGCGCGTATGGGGTCAAATTTCTTGTGGAAGTTCTTGAATAGAAGATATACTTCTCTAAATGGTCTTATGGTAGCTTTCATGATGCTGATAGTATTAATTTATGAATATGAAATTAGTAAAAATGAATGATTGCCTCCAAATGATTTATCAAAAATATTTTCAATTTATTTTTAATAAATTACAATGTTATAACAGCTATTTGTCTTTGAGCAAGAAGGTATTTAAGGCATCTATGTCTTCTTTCTGGTTAAATGTTTGAAGGGTTTCTATAAAAAGTATTTTTGGGGAATAATTTTGTCCTGAGGTCATCTAGAAATTGAGCATTATTGATAATTCAATGGTTTTTATTTGAAGGGGTGGCATTTACTATGAAATAGATTTGTTGGATGATCTGCCACTATAGCCTGTGCCTCAGAGGACGTTTGTTTCGATCCCTTCCAGATACAGGGAAAGCTAATCTCCTGATAACTATATCTTCAAACCGGTTCATTTTTAAAGAAAAATTTGCTTTTAAGGTAGAGATGTAGTAACCTTGAACTAAGAAGCCTGAGTAATCGGGCCCTGTGAAGAGGCCTAGAGTGTATGCAATGTTACACTGATTGAATACTAAAACTAAACAGCAAGATTCCCCAAAGGTCGGCTGGAATGATAAACTAATAAATGTTTTTAAAACAGATATCTATGGAGCGTTTTCGCACGAACATCACATTTAGGTCTGATGCCCTTAGATGTATTTTATCTTCCATTTTTTTCGGTATCCCGATCACTGGGCAAGCTGTATGCAAGAGACCAAGGTGCACATTCAAAACTCATCTTTTATAAAATTTAATATTTTGTAATAATCCTTCATTATTTATCCCATGCGAGATTATCAGAGAAATAGACTTATTGTTTTTGATCAAGCGCCTATTCATTTTGTAGGATTGATCGATGAAAAAATCATCCTATGCAGCAAGGAATATGACACCTTGGAGGCGTGTGTTGCAGATGCCCGAATGATTACCAATGATGCGGTTTTTTGGAAACGTTGCTCATATCATGAGGAGGAGAGCTTTGAGGACCTTATGGGCATGAATGACGACTTCTTTCATTATGCGCCTTTTTATGGCATGGAATATAATACGCTGCATCTGGAGATGGTGATGAAAAAGCCCGAAAAGATCTTGGCGCCGCAAACCCGCAACACGATTATGGGTTTGGTGAGCGATTCGAAGCTGGACTTTATAGATACCACTATGGAGTATGAAACGAGCTTTAGCATAATGGTATTTTATGGTACAGACCGCAAGAGGACCAGCAACTATGAGTTTAATAAGTTATATGGCAAAGACCGTGATACCTTGGACTTAGGCATCTGCAAGGTTAATGTTCCGGGTAATAAAAAGTTTGCCGATTGGCCTAGGCCCCAGTGGTGGAAGCTGCGCTTTAGGGAAAACCCCGAGAAGGATGCAAAGATTCTCAAGATCGAGCGACAAAAAGACAGTACATATTATGAGCTCCTTAGCCAAAAGGTGAACGCCGCCAAAGAGAAAAATGCCCTCGTGTTTGTGCATGGGTATAATGTGGAGTTTTCCGAGGCTGCATGGCGTACCGCACAATTGGCCTACGATCTTAGCTTTGATGGGGTGCCGATCATGTACTCTTGGCCATCGCAGGGCAAGGTACAGGGCTATACAGTGGATGAAAAAAGTGTAAAGTTGACAGTACCTCATTTTGCGCAGTTTATCAAAGGTCTCATAGCCTCGGGTATACAACAGCTACACCTTATCATACATGGTATGAGCAGCAGGGCCTTGGCTGGGGTGCTTAGGGAACTAGAAAGCCTACACCCTGAAAGTCCGAAAGTCTTTGACCAGATCATATTGGCTGCGCCAGACATAAACGCCACGGTCTTTAAGCGAGAGTTGGCCCCTGTACTCCGCAAGACCTGCAAGCGAGCTACCCTCTATGTATCGAGCAGGGACAGGTCTATAAGGGTCTCACGCGCTGTTCATCGTAGCATTAAGCGGGCAGGGCAGTCGGGCCGCAATATGGTGATCGTAGATGGCATAGACACCATAGATGCCTCCAATGCACATACAGGACTCTTGGGCCATGGCTACTTTGAAACCACCGCAGCTCTTATTGGCGACATTCATGAGCTGATCACACGTAACGCAAGCCCCGAGGAACGGAAGCTTGTGAGAAGTACACAAGGCCGTAATGTTTTCTGGAAGTTTCCAGAAGAGGAATAGGTGAAGGATTTGACAAGACCTTTGCGGCTTTCCATATTAGGGACAACCTGCTCAAAGAGCGTAAAAGTAATATCAGTGAAGCCTCTAAGATTGTTTTAAAACTCCCATAATCTGGTTTACTTGCTAGGATAAGATTTGTAGTGAATTTTGTGAACCCATTTTAAATGATGAATAGATTTTTTTACCCCTTAATGACCTTATTCTTGGGTCTCAATCGTTTGAGCGAAGCCCAAACGGCAGTTTATCTGGACACCTCAAAGACTTTGGAGGTGCGTGTGAACGATCTGGTGAGTAAGCTGAGCCTAGAAGAAAAGGTAATGCAGATGAACCATCGCAGTCCTGCCGTACCGCGCTTAAACATCCCTGCTTACAATTGGTGGAATGAGGCTCTGCATGGCGTAGGCCGCTCGGGAGTTGCGACCATTTTTCCTCAGGCTATTGGTTTGGGTGCCAGTTTCGATGAAGATCTGGCTTTGCGGGTGTCTTCTGCGATTTCGGACGAAGCACGTGCCATGTACAATGCGGCCATTGCCAAAGGTCATTATCAGCAGTATGCAGGGTTGACATTTTGGACACCCAACATCAACATATTTCGCGATCCTCGCTGGGGGCGTGGGCAGGAAACCTATGGAGAGGATCCTTACCTTACAGCAAGGCTGGGCGTAGCCTTTGTGAAGGGGCTGCAGGGTGATAACCCCAAGTACCTAAAAACAGCTGGCTGTGCAAAACACTTTGCGGTACACAGTGGTCCTGAAAGATTGCGACATGAATTTAATGCTACGGCAACGCCTAAAGATTTGCGAGAAACCTATTTGCCGGCTTTTAAAGCTCTGGTCACGGAAGCCCACGTAGAAGCTGTGATGTGTGCGTACAACCGTACCAATGGTGCGCCTTGCTGTGCCAATAATTTTTTGCTTACTGAAGTACTGCGTAAGGAATGGGGATTTAAAGGGCATGTGGTAAGCGATTGCTGGGCGGTGAAGGATTTTTATGAGGGGCACAAAACTGTGGACAACCAAATGGAAGCTGCTGCCATGGCTGTGAAAAGAGGAGTAGAGCTGAACTGTGGCGATGAATTCCCTGCATTGGTGGATGCCGTTAAAAATAAACTAATTGAAGAAAAAGAGATAGATCAGGCTTTGGCTATCCTGCTTCGTACGAGGTTTAGATTGGGTATGTTTGATCCCAAAGACAGTAATCCTTACAATGCAATCTCTACAGACGTGATCAATAATGCGGAACATCGAGCCTTGGCACGTGAAGCGGCTGTCAAATCTATGGTATTGCTCAAAAACAATGGGGTACTGCCTTTGAAAAACGACCTTGCTCGCTATTTCGTCACTGGGCCTAATGCAGGTAACGTGGATGCTCTCATAGGTAATTACTATGGGGTCAACTCCAATATCGTTACGATTTTAGAAGGACTTGCGGGTGGTATTCAGGTCGGTAGCCAGATGAATTATAAAGCGGGCATCTTACTGAATCGTGACAATGAAAATCCTATAGATTGGACCACTGGTGAAGCAAAAGGTAGCGCGGCTACCTTTGTGGTAATGGGGATCACTGGGTTTTTGGAGGGTGAAGAGGGCGAATCGATCTCGTCTCCCTCGTATGGCGATCGCTTAGACTATAACCTTCCGCAGAATCAAATTAACTTCTTGAAGAAAATCCGCGAGACGACTCAGAATCCTGTGATTGCGATCGTGACGGGTGGCAGCCCCATGAATCTTGCGGAGGTGCATGAGCTGGCCGATGCGGTATTGCTCGTATGGTATCCTGGGGAAGAAGGGGGCAATGCTGTTGCTGATGTGGTGTTTGGTAAAACCTCGCCTTCGGGAAGGCTTCCACTTACATTTCCTAAATCACTGGATCAGTTGCCTCCTTATGAAAGCTATGCCATGAAGGGAAGGACATACCGCTTTATGCAGCAGGAGCCTATGTATCCTTTTGGATATGGATTGAGCTATACGAAGTTTGTGTATGACGCGATCAAAACGTCGAACGCAACAGTGAGTTTGAAGGATAAGGCGTCTATTGCTGTAGAAGTAAGAGTGACCAACGTGGGAACCGTGGAAAGTGAAGAGGTGGTGCAAATGTACTTGACAGATATGGAGAGTAGTGTGCCTGCACCCTTATTTTCACTAAAAGGAATGAAGCGCGTAAAACTGAGACCTAGCGAGTCCATCATGCTGAAGTTTACCATTACACCTGAAATGATGATGCTGGTAAATGATAAAGGTGAAAGTGTGCTGGAGCCCGGTAAATTCAAAGTTTCTATTGGTGGGGCATTACCTTCTGCACGAAGCGAAGTCTTGGGCGCTGCTAAACCTGCTGAATTGATTTTTACATTGAAATAATAGACAGTTTTCTGTTTAGGGTTCGCGGTAGCGTTTTTTGTTAGATAAGCCATTGGCACAAAACAATGTAGTGCCGAATTCGAAAGAGGGTAAGAGCCGACTTGATTATTAGAAAAGTATGGGAAATAGAATTTATGCATAGAAAAGGCTGCCTCTATCGGGCAGCCTTTTACACTTATATTGGCAAATTTCAAAAGTTGATACTTGATTGATATGTGACTAGAGCTTAGAGAAAAAGAGGGAGGAGTAAAAGGAAAAGAGTTTAGGGTAAATATGTTTCTAGAGCATGCATAGGAGCTTCTAAAATACCGGGAAGAGTTTCTAAAATGGTGGGAAGAGCTTCTAAAACATCGGGAAGAGTTTCTAAAATGGTGGGAAGAACTTCTAAAACACTGGGAGGAGTTTCTAAAATAGTGGTAAGAGCTTCTAAAACACTGGGAGAAGTTTCTAAAATGGTGGGATGGATTTCTAAAACATCGAGAAGTGTTTCTTGATGATACTGGTGAACAGGTCTATAGATTTTGTGGGATAATGAATTTCGTCCTCCTCTTGTGTAACAAATCCTTAATACTCACTAGATTTGTTGTTGTTATGATAATTTTGACTTGAAGGTCGTATCATATTGAAGCCCTTTCTTTGTACCAAAATTAATCTTATGAAATACACATTCATTTTTTTACTCTTATGTAGTGTTTTGGTCTTGAGTGTTTCTGCACAAGATACTTTGGTTGCTTGGAACTTCGACGTATCCAACGCAGTACCTGGTAAAGGTACAGGCACTTTTGGTGTAACGGGTGGTGCAGCGTTTTCTGCTTACGTAGGCGGGAATCCCTCTTCGGGGAAAGCTTACAATACCAATACTTATCCTGCTCAGTTGCAAAAGAACAAAACGGCTGGTTTGGAGTTGTCTTTTGCGAGCAAGGGTTATCAAAACATTGCTATTGCCTACGACAAAAGACACAGTGGGACTGCTGCTGGCAAGGAAGTAGTTATGGTGTCGGCAGACAATGGATTGAGCTTCACGGCAGTGGATAGCTTTACCGTATCGGCTAGTGATACTTGGTTTGCGCGAATGGTGTCGTTAAGTGCTTTCCCTTTTGTAAACGACCAAGCTAAACTTATAATGAGGATTGTTTCTGCTTTTGAGGGTGCTACGGGCTATAAGGCCACGAGTTCAAGTGTGGCATACAGCACTGCTGGTACTTGGCGCATAGACAATATTAGGATAACTGGTAAAAAGATAGATTCGGGCAAACCCAAACTATCCATGGCTTTATCTACAGACACCGCCAGCGAACAAGCACAGAGCGAGTTTTCGCTTCAGTTTGAGCTTTCTGATACCTTGTCTCAAGATTTAAAGCTGTTTGTTGGATTTTCTGGAGAAGGAATAACTGCCGATGATTATTTTTTACCATTGGGTGATTCGCTCGTGATCCCAGCAGGAACTCTATTGGGCGCCCTTCCTATTCACATTGTTGACGATACTTTGAACGAAGGCATAGAGTTTTTAGGGATAAATGTTGTGGTTTATGATACTGTCACCAGTCCATTTGTGGGACAAGCTACAGTTCGTATTGAAGACAACGACAGGCCTTTTGACCTTATATCGAGCATTCAGGGTAATACCGCCCAAAGTCCTAAACTTAATCAAAAAGTCTATGTAGAAGCAATAGTTACTTATGTGTCTCAAGGTACTGACGGGTTTGGTGGTTTTTTTGTACAAGAAGAAGATGCTGATGCCGACACAGATGCCACTACTTCTGAAGGGCTTTGGATTCCCTCATTGAGCCCTGTTGCCTTAGGCGACTTGGTGAGAATCAGTGGTACAGTGGTGGAGACTTATGGCCTTACTCAGTTGTCTGCCCCAGTAGTCGTACAGGTAAGTTCACATCATCATTTGCCGAAGATTACAACTATATACATGCCTTCCTCAGCTTTGGAGTCTTACGAAAACATGTTGGTAAAAGTAGCCTCTCGTATGACGGTGTCAGAAAATTATAATTTGGGAAGATATGGCGAACTTACGCTTTCTTCTGGAGGTCGGATGTACACGCCCACACAGTTGGTGGATGTGAACGACTTAGATCCTGATGGGAATAACTATACTGGAGCCTTAAACTTGAGTGCAGTCTTGGCACTCAAAGATTCATATCTGCAAAGGAAGTTGATTTTGGACGATGGTTCAGACTTGGAATTGCCCAATCCTATTCCTTTTCTAGATACCAACCATACGATGAGGTCTGGTTCTTACACAGATTCTATTTTAGGGATTTTTTATTATGATTTTGGCAATTACAGGATCAATGCTACGGCGCCGATCCATTGGGTTTATAACCCAAGACCACTGGGTCCTCCTGTATTAGAGGGGTCGAATATAAAAGTGGCTTCCTTTAACGTTGAAAATTTGTTTAACGGTCAAGATGGCGACTTTTCTACTTCAAGGGGTGCTACTACTGAAGCAGAATTTGTAAGGCAGATCGCCAAGACAGCAAGAGCTATTAGCCTTTTGAGAGCAGATGTCTTGGGCTTGTTGGAACTGGAAAACGATGGCTTTGGACCCAAGTCTGCTATCAAGGCATTAGTGGATAGTGTGAACGCCTTATCTTCGGACTATCACTACGAAATGATCGTATCGCCTTCAAGGCATCCTAACCTTGCCGCAAAAGGACTTTTGGGTACTGATGCCATTAAGGCGGGGCTGATCTATAATACACTTCGCGTAACTGCTGTGGGCGACTATATGTTGGATGACGATACGCTTGTTCACAATAGAATTCCTTTGGCACAGCAGTTTAGGCTGAACAATAGCAATGCGAGTTTTGTAGCGGTTATTAACCACTTCAAGTCTAAGGGTTGCTCTGGTGCTACAAATTTGGATCTGGACCAAGACGATGGACAGAGCTGTTTCAACGCGAGAAGAAAGGTGCAAGCTGACAGTTTATATAGTTTTGTACAAGAGGTGATAGCAAGTACACAGGATGAGGACGTGGTCATACTAGGAGACCTCAATGCCTATATGCAGGAAGATCCAATAGATTTGTTGAGATACAGGGGAATGGTTTCTTTGTTTAATGACGACTCTGCTTATTCGTATGTATACATGGGTGAGACAGGTGCATTGGACCATGCGCTGGCTACACCAAATCTTGCCAAACAACTTACCGAAGCATATAAGTGGCATATCAACTGCGACGAACCTGTGATCTTAAATTATGCTTATAAAGATGCTGCATCGCACAAAAACAAAACCGTAGATCTTTATGAGAAGAGTCCTTACCGTACTTCTGATCATGATCCAGTAGTGCTGGGCTTTGATCTTAAGGAGGATGTGGTCACTGTACTAGAAGAGAAAGATTTTGAAGGGTTTATACAAATGTACCCCAATCCAATTGTTGATCTTTTGTTTTTGCAGGTAGATGCCGAGCTATTGGGTGAAACACTTGAACTGTATACTTTGAATGGACAGCTTATCAGGAAGGTGAATATCCAAGGAACGCATCAAGCGATAGATCTCTCATCCTTGACCAAGGGTGTTTATCTTGTCAAATTGAACACAAAATATTTCAAGGTCTTTAAAAAATAAATCCTAGCATTCCCTATTGCCACTTTCATTGTATGTAAAGGGAGCCTTTAGGCTCCCTTTACTATTTTTTAAGATACCTAATTCCACGTTTTAGCTCTTGGGTTTGACCACTATAAAGGTTGTCTTGGACAATAGTGGAAACCTTTGGTACAGTATTGAAAGCCTTCCTTGCTGTAAGCCCCTAATATTGTTTAATCAATTGGTATTTGCTACTCGATAGAGCAGTAGGTATCTAAAACAAACAGGTCGCAAGGCCAGATCATACATTAATCAATATGAAAAAAAAATTACTCAGATGGCTCTGCTTGAGCCTATGTTGCACAGTAGTGCAGGCACAGAACCCCGCAGGCTCGCCTGTGGACATGCATGGTTTACTTAAAACCAAAGGCAACAAAATTGTAGACAGAGCCGATACGGCGGTTTCCTTGGCAGGGAACAGTATGTTTTGGAGCCAATGGAGCGGAGAATTGTACAATGCTAACGTAGTCAAATGGCTCAAGGACGATTGGAACTCTAATATCATTAGGGCTGCAATGGGGGTAGATGAAACAGATGGATACATCACCAACCCAGAGGTGGAGAAAAAGAAGGTGACTGACATTGTTGATGCTTGTATAGCGCAAGGTTTATATGTAATCATCGATTGGCACTCTCATAAGGCGGAGAACTATAAAACGCAGTCTATTGCTTTTTTCAAAGAGATGGCTACCAAATACGGTAAATATCCTAATGTGATCTATGAAGTGTATAATGAGCCCCTTAAAGAGGTGACTTGGTCTGCGGTCATTAAGCCTTATGCTGTGGATGTGATTGCCGAGATTAGAAAGATTGATCCAGATAACCTTGTTTTGGTAGGTACGCAGTCGTGGAGCCAAGAAGTAGTCGATGCTGCTAATGATCCCATCTTTGATAATAATGTTGCCTATGTATTACACTTCTATGTAGGTTCGCATGGTCAGTGGTTGCGAGATAAGGCACAATTGGCCATAGATAAAGGTGCACCTCTTTTTGTAAGCGAGTGGGGCCTGTGGGGAAGCGATGACGATCTTGGCAACTGGATGAATTTTGTGAAGACCAACAAACTTAGCTGGTGCAACTGGGCCTTGTCCACTAAAGACGAGCCTTCCTCTGTGTTAAAACCTAGTGCAGGTGCCAATGGCAATTGGCCATTGAGCGACCTTACTGATATTGGTAACAAGGTGCGAAACTATATGTGGGGGTGGAATCCCAAGGTAAGGACTTGTACCTTGTCTACTGCACCTTATGCTGCCAATAAAATACCAGGAAAAATAGAAGCGGAGAACTTTGACCTAGGCTGTAGCGGAATTGCTTATTATGACATGGAGTCTAATAATTTTGCAGGCAAGTACCGAAATGAGGGGGTGGATATTGAGGCTTGTACTGATGTAAATGCAGGCTTTAATGTAGGGTATTTGGAAGCAGGTGAGTGGATGTCATATACGCTTGATGCTACAGCTGCGGGTCTTTACCAAATAAATCTACGTGCCGCAGCCATGAAAGCAGGCGGTAGTGTCAGTGTGTTGGTCAATGATAATGTCGTGATATCATCCAAAGCCATCCCTGGCACTGGTGATTGGCAGGCTTGGGAGGATGTTCCGTTGGGTGAAGTAAGCATACCCCAATCTGGTAAAGTGATACTGAAGTTGAAAGTGGAGTCGAGTGGCTTCAATATCAATAATTTTACACTGTCCAGTGTGGTTACAGGTACGGTAGACCAGCAGGCAGAAGCGACGGTACTTGTTTCTCAAAATATTTCAACAGGGAACTTTCAGGTGCAATCGCCTATTACCATCAATACCTATGATCTTCATACAACTACAGGCCAAGCATTGATGAGCTCAAAAGCTGTAAAGGCCCAAACATTTGAATTTGGACAAGACTTGGCCAAAGGTTTATATCTATTGACGCTACACCATGTTGATGGTATAAGCAGTACATATCGACTGATGAAACAATAGAATTGTTATTACTACTGATGATTGAAAAGCCCCTGAGAGGTTTAAACTTCTTGGGGGCTTTGTTATTTTAACCTCAATTCGGGATAAGGAAAAACATGTATTGTTTATGAGTATTTTAACCCCAAAAAATCAATAGAAATTTATTGCGAACCACAATTACTTCATTCTGAGAATTTTTCATCAAAATTTGAGCTCAATTTAGTCTACTAAATTTTTACACAAATTTCGACTCCAAAATCCTCATTATATTGCAATTATGAATCTCATAACAATGTTTATTGAGTTTTTCGGGTTTGACTAACAATATCCCTTTGAATACATTTTTAGCATACAGTGTTACTTACCTCTCACAGTACTCGCTCAAAAACTCTCGTTTTTGCCGTTGCCAGTAGTACCTCGGCTCATAAACAATTCCTTATCCTGAATTCAGGTTAATAACTTATTATGATCTAATACTCATGACTTGTTCACAGACCAGGGGCCTGTTTGCTATAGCATGTTTAGTTTCTAAGTAGTGCTTGAATAGGGGAATTAATGATAGCCTGTATGGAACAGTGTGGATAAATTCTTGTGTTAGGGTCTTTTTGGTAATGAAGAAGCCAAGGGGAGCATATTTGGTTATATGCTCCCCTTGGCTGTTGTTTTATTTTATGATCTTTTGAAATGTCGTCGCGTTTTGCGACTGTATTTCTAGTACGTAAATACCTTTGGTCAATGTGCTTAGATCCCACTGTATATTGCCTGAGTTATTTGTGTGCTTGATTAACGCACCTTTTGTGTCTTTCAGTGTGATGCTTGCCATCCCTAGACTTACAGGAATTTCTATGTTGAGTACCTCATCGAAGGGTAATGGGTAAGCTTTTATTTGTCCCATTAATTCATCCTCCACGCTGGTGAGATTGCAATTACTTGTATTGACGGCCACTTTCTTAAGGTTGTCCATATAGTAGGTGTCACTGGTATTGGAGTTGGGGTTAAATAGTACAATGATCCTGTCGATTAACTTGTCAAACTGGCTTCTATTGGGGTCAGCGGCTTGATTGAAGGTGAAACGAAGTGTTTCCCATTGGTTAGACTTTGTTGTAGTAGCAGTATATGTGGAGTGCCTACCTGTAGGCCAAGTATCGTTCCAGGCACTGGAGCTTGCCAATTGAATTTCAATAGGTGTGCCTGCGGCTCTACTTGTATATACATCCAACTCAAAGGCATACTTTCCCGATTCAAATTCAGCTCCAGAAGCTACAAGGGCACTGTCGAGGAAGAGTACATCATATTGTGTAGTATTGCTACGCACATATTGCAGTGCTTTGGTGGAATTGTTCACTGTGTTGGTCTTGGGGTTGTTTGTAATACTCAAAGTTCCTGAATGGGCCCCAATGCTGGTAATGGCTCTGTTTTCGTAGTCGTTGTATACAAAGCTGCAATTGTCTTGGTACACATTTACCTTTTTACTCAAGTTGAGCTTTTGATTGGCACAAGGTCCACTTGCTGGGTATGTGATGGTACTTGCAAGAGTGGTGCTTCCTTCCGCACTCCATTGACTCGTAATACTATTACTGGAATTGCCCGAAAGGATGGAGCCCGTAGGTGCCTGCCAAGCATAAGTAGCACCAGAGATGCTAGGTACAGAATACGTGTTTATCGTATTGGCAAATACCTTGCTTGGTCCTGTAATACTGGGGGATGCAACACTGGAGCCACTGTATACGCGTACATAGTCAACCTCAAAAGTAGGTTTGGTCAATTGCACATCAGCTGCTGATGGATTGCCAGTGAAGCCTCCACCTACCGCAAGATTCAGGATGAAGTAGAACTTGGTGCTCCAGGGCCATGGGTTGTCTGAAGATGCAGGATTGAGTGTATTTGGATTCTTGGTTTCTTTTTTGATCAATACATTGTCGAAATAGAAGCGAAGCTCGTTTTCTTCCCATTCTACTGCATACACATGGAAGTCATCAGAAAGGTTCTGGCTGTGGTCGTAGGTATCACCGTCATGCTGGTTGTTGGGCCATGGAGATCCATAGTGCAGCGTAGAATAGGTCCTCTTGGGCAGATCGCCACGGTATTCCATAATGTCTATCTCGCCAGTCATGGGCCAGTTATTGTTGTCGGACAGCATCCAGAATGCAGGCCAAAGGCCCTTGCCTAGGGGCAGGCGCATACTAGCCTCGAAGCGACCGTAAGTCCAAGAAGCTAGTCCAAGGGTCCTGATCTTGGAAGCTGTAAACGAGGAACCATTGGAGCTTTCTTTGACAGCTTCAATGGTTAGTATACCATTGGCAACTCTTATGTTTTTGGAATCATTAGTATAGTTTTCCAATTCACCGTTGCCCCAACCGCATAGGTCTGGGCATCCGTTGCCATTTTGGAAGGCCCATTTGTTGGCATCCAAGTCGTTGCCATTGAATTCGTCACTCCAGACGAGGGTATTACATTGGCTGTACGTCATATAAGCGAACATGCACAATACTGTAGTATACAATTTGATCATATTGTTGATTTATATAGTTTAACTCTAACAAAGTTAGTTAAATATTTGCGTGGTGATTTTAAATATAGTCTCAAAGGTTTGTGATCTTGTAGCATCTAGATGAACGGTTTATATTTTCAGTTTACTATTCTCTACCCTGAATTGTACTAGTAGCCGATTGATTTATAGCTTATTGCCTTTTATAGAGCATATACACTGAGCGCCAAGTTTTATTGCCAACATTCATTATTTTGTCTTTATTGGCTTGAATCACGAAGCCTTGCCTTTCGTAGCATTTGATAGCGCCAGCATTCCAGTCAAAAACATTTAAACCTACGGCATTTACTTCTGGGTCTGACATGATTCTTCGGATCATTTCTTGTACAATGTACTTACCAAGGCCTTTAGATCTTTCAGCCTTAGGACCAATGAGAATTCTACTCAGTTTAGGTGTTTCTTCTTGATAGTTGAGCTCACAATGGCCAATGATTTCATCTGTTGCTATAGACCTGATTCTGAAAACTTTTCTGTTGTTTTCTTTAATGTATTTGTCTAACTGTTCTTGTGTTAAAGGGTACATAAAAATTGATCCAGCGAACTGTATCAAATCCTCTTCGTTTTCTACCCAAGAAATGAGTCGAATAAAATCTTCTTCTGAGAACGGCTCGAGTGTGATCATTTGCTTTTTTATACATGCTATTTTACAAAGAATCTGTATGCTTTGCAAGCAGGGAACTGATCATGCTTCGATGATTACGAAATAAAATGAGTTTGTAAACTCATTTTACAAAGTGTATTCGTATTAAGTTATATACTTTTTTGGTTCTTATTGTTTTATAAAAAATGCTTGTTTTTATGAGGTTTTTTTGTTTGCTTTTAACCTATTTATGGGTGTTAAATCGCAAAAAGTGAGTACTTTGTATTTTCTTTTCTAATATAGTATTTATAAAATATATTTGTGTTAGTAAATTACTTGTCATGAAACTGAAAGTCGGCGATAAACTACGCAACATAAGAGAAGAAAGTAAAAGGAGCCAAGAAGAAATGGCCACACTATTACAAATGGAGCTTTCCTTATATATAAGGTACGAACAAAATGAAATTGATATGGATACGCCCATGATATCAGAGGTAGGAATGCTCTTGGGGCTGCCTATGGAAGACCTCTTTGGGGAGACTTTTCAAATTAAGAGTACAAATCATGGCAATGGGCAGGCTAGTATGGTTATGGGTAATTACTGCTATTACGGTGTGGAAGGGTTGTCGAAGCCAAAAAGTGAGACCAAAGGGCCACTAGACTTGCAGAAAGAATATGAATATCTCAAAGATGCTTTGGACAACATCAAACGCGAGTTTGAAGAGCTTAAAAGCCAACTCAGGAAATAAAGGTTCTGTTCCTTATGGAGATTTACTTTAATAAGGATTGTGGCAAGAGGATAATTGTAATGGTGTTTCGGGAAATTTAGCGTTATTTGTATCTATTAAGGTTACAAACATGACAAATAACGATATTCTTAAGAAACTACGAGTGGCACTAAGCCTTAGAAATGATGATATTTTGGAGATTCTCAAACTGGTAAATTTTAACATCTCAAAAAGTGAATTGAATGCCTTGTTTAGGGCTGAAGACCACGAGAAATACATGCCTTGTGGTGATCAGATCCTGAGAAATTTTCTAAATGGACTTGTCATACACATGCGTGGCCCTATGGAAGGGAAAAAGTCAGGCGATGAAGTAGGAGAGTAATTTTAGACTGAAATAATAACACAAAGAGCCGCCCCAAAGACGGCTCTTTTATTTGCGGAAAAGAAAGGGAAACTTAATACCTTTTTTTGATTCCAATTGTAGAAATTGATGTGTCATCGATGATAGATGCCTTGCCAGACTCAAATTGTTCAAAAGAACTAAAGTACCACTTATTCGTTTGTTGTGATTCAGGTAAGGCGTCTTTGGTGAAGAAACCAATAATTTTATTTTTATTGTGTAAGTTTATTGCGATAACTTCATTGGCTTGAAGTATTATTTGGGTAAAGGGAAAAATTTCTTGGGCAGTCATAAATTTTAAATTGAGTAAAGCTAAACAATAAAACTGGTAGAAGGTTTGTCTACGACTTAAATAATTTGAATTGACTTCCTGTCTTTTAAAATGGAATTGATTCCTTAATGTATGATTTGGATCACCTTTACAGGGCAAGCTTCCATCGCTTGGATATTTTCAGGAAGCTCATCATCATCAAGCGTGATCTGGTAAATTCCTTTTTTCTCCAAAGCACCTAAAAGTACTGCTTTGCCATCTTTTTTAGACATACGCCATCTTTGGAAAGCGATCTCCACGCAAGCGTTGCAGCCAATGCATCGGTTTCGGTAGTGAAACAACCTAAACATTGCTTTGTACAATCTTATAGAGTTTATCAGATGGTCTGATTTTTTCGTCAAGCGGAATCGTTATTGTATTTCCTTTAACCGCCTTTTGTACATCCTTACCAGTATCTAACCTAATCTGTTTGACTACAGTTTCCACATAACCAGTGGTTGGGCCTGTGATCACTACAGTGTCACCTACTTGCAGTTCATGGCTTTCGAGTATAAATTCTCCGATGCCGATCTTGTCAAAATAGTTAAGTCCTTTGCCTAGGTAGGTCTTTTTGTGAGTAGCTACTGATCCATATTGATTGCTCCATTCTCCCATTTTTCTACCCAAATAGTAGCCATCCCAAAAGCCACGGTTGTAGACTTTGTTCAACTGTTCTTTCCATTGTGCTATTTTCTCTAGTGTATAGGTGCCCGTTTGCAATGCGTCTACGGCCTCTCTATAACATCGAGTGGTGGTGTATACATAGTCTGTGGCGCGTCCGCGACCTTCTATTTTGAGCACGCTTACACCTGCGTCGATGATTTTATCAAGGAAGTCTATGGTACATAAGTCTTTGGCAGACATGATATATTCGTTGTCAATTTCAAGTTCAATACCTTCTTCTTTGTCTGTCACTAAATATTCGCGACGACAATTTTGGATGCAGGCCCCTCTGTTGGCAGAAGCATTATGGCTATGTAAGCTGAGGTAACATTTGCCAGATACAGCCATGCACAATGCACCATGGGCAAAGATCTCTACTGCAACTAGTTTTCCAGAGGGCCCTTTGATCTGCTCCCTATGGATTGTTCTCACGATGTCGCCTACTTGTTTGAGAGTGAGTTCCCTAGCCAATACGACCACGTCAGCATATTTGGAATAGAGCTCAACGGTCTCAATATTGGTAATGTTGGATTGTGTGGAAACATGTAGCTCCATACCTTTTTTACGACAGTAGTTCATGGCAGCCAAATCAGAGGCGATTACCGCTGTGATCCCTGACGCTTTAGCCACGTCAATGATCTTGCGCATGAGTGAAATATCGTGGTCATAAATGATCGTATTGAGCGTAATATAGCTTTTTACACCATGAGCTCTACATACCTTGGCTACTTCTGGAAGGTCTTCTACTGCAAAATTATTCGTTTGCCGTGCGCGCATATTCAATTGCTCCACTCCGAAATATATAGAGTTGGCACCAGCTTTTATGCCAGCCATCATTGAGTCCCATGAGCCAGCAGGTGCCATAATTTCTATTGTAGTTTGTTCCATGTCACAAGTAATATATTGAAGTAGGGCCGGTGGTTTTAAAAGGACCAGCCTTCGCCTAAATTGCAAAATTACATGTCATGCGGTTGCCTAAAAATAGACAATGGTCATTCATGAAAGTGATTATTGTCATTTATAAAAATGATGTTGTTAGCATATACCTGTATTCGTCATAAAATACTTTGTTTTTGGGGATCAAGTTCTGGAATATACCATCCCTTTGGAACCCATTTTTTAGAAGTACTTTAATGGATGCGTCATTGTAGGAAAATACACTGGCTTGTATTTTTTCAAGTTCTAAGTTCTTGAAACCATATTCAGCGATCAGCTTTATCGCTTTTGTGGCGATGCCTTTGTTCCAAAAGGGTTCGCCAATCCAATATCCAAGTTCTGCTGTTCTTAGGTCAAGATCATCTTTTGGAACCAAACCTATGGTGCCACAAAATAGATCCTCATGTTCAATGGCAAAGGTCATTGGTGTACTTTCTTGCATACAAATATGGATAAAAAAGGCTGCATCAGTTTCAGTATAAGGGTAGGGCATAGAATCTCTAAGGTTGTTCCATATCTTTTTGTTGTTGGCAAGGGTGGACAAAGGTGTCAGATCTTCATCTTTAAAGCTTCTTAATATGATATTGCCGTCTTGAAGCATTATTGATCAATTATATTGTTTTACATTCCAGCTTTATGGATCAGTTTAACAAAACAGCTTTGAGTCGCTTGTCTGATTTAAAGTACTAAACAGTTATATTGCGGTGATTGTCCATACAAAGATAACTTATAAAATATCAAGTAAATAAAAAAATCAGGCAACGTGGTATATCTATTCCCAGGGCGTGTGGGGTCTAATTGGCAAGAAGTAGCGGCTTATGTATCAGATTGGCTAAAGAAATAGTTTGGTAAAGATGCTTAGGAAATTCTTGCTCTGGGCATATTCTCTTAATCAAAAAGAATTTTAACTTACTTCAAATATAGAGTTTTAAATTTTTTTAAAGTTTATTGGGTCTGACTCAAATATGTCAACATGGAGGGTACAACTATTTCAAAAATGTTATATTTGAAATAGTTGTAAAATATCGTTTAAATATGAGGTTTTGTTGTTTATACCTTTTATTGGTTGTAACGTATTCTGGTCTTGCTCAGACAAGGTATGAGAATACCATTATCGATTGGGGAAATGGAACGAATGGACATTTAGAAGATTATGCAGAATATGAACCATATATTGATAGCAATTATATTCCATTTTCTTATAATATATTGTCAAATAGAAATTTGAATTTTCAAAGAGTTGAATGTACTTTATATAATTCTAATTATTCCTTTGATAGTATCCATAATCTTAGGATAAGAATAAAACCTCAGAAATTCAGTGCTGAAGCTTTGGAATTTATCCAATTTAATAACAATATTTTGAAGATAAAGGATTTGTATGATAAATATGATCCTATTTATAAGGGTAAGGAGGGAGGCCGAGCTCTCTATTGTATTATTGGAAGTTTATAAGTTTTCTCTAGGATCAAAGACCTATTTCCTAATGATAACAGGATTCGATAGCAATTTGAGAGTTCTAAATCTAAGATATGGAGGTTTCTTATTTGATATAACTGATCAAAATAAGATCGTTCATATTCCTTTTAGATATCCTGAGTACTTTACTTATTTATCTTTTTCGGA
>CAMFLX010000091.1 GCA_945957555.1 uncultured Cytophagales bacterium | reverse complement strand
GCCATCAACACTTATGCGATCGTCGGCAGCGTCAGATGTGTATAAGAGACAGACTGCCAATAGCACCCCTGCGATGAGTATGCCGAAGAACATGCCCGCATCGCCATCACTAGCATCAGCGGCTTTGGAAACAGTACGGATTGCTCTCATAACTTATAAGTTCTCTTATGTTTTTAAAATATGAAGATTGATATGCTTAGCTTTTCCTTATTTTGATTTAGGCACTGGGATTAATGGTGGTAGTACCCTATTCCCAAATACTATAAATGGATAAGTACCTCGAATCTTATGTCCAACACCATTTTCCTTTAGCGCTTTTAGACTATAGATCAATGGGTAACATCTGTAACTCAGGTTCCCTCTTTGATAAATATGTGCAGTATCTTTTGTAGTTTTGAGGAGCAAGACCAAAACTCCACAATCACAACAGTTCGTATTATGTGAACGTATAGAATCTTGCTGTATTAATTTGACAACCTCATTAAGCTGTACCCATGTAGAATCAGGCAATCTTCCCACCAATAATGTATCAAGCCCAAAACTACCCATGAAGACCTGCTCACTGTCTACCAAAAACTGAAAACCACTACCCCATCCATTAGAATAGCCAACCTCAAGACTCTGAAATGTGACCTTTGATTTTTCTTTATGTACAGGAGCCACTACCTCACATGCATAGATGCAGAAAATTATTGCCGAGACTAAAATATACCTCAAAAACTTAAGATAAAATCCAGAAACGCTAAAAGAAACATCCATTATATATTTTAAAAATCCTCAAAGCTTTGATGTCCATATCCACACACACACTCACCACCTAAAGATAATAGAGTGAACCATATCTCGGCAAATTCAACACAATATAACCCTTAATTCCTGTTTTGTAAAACAGCATCTATACTAAAACTTGCTAAGGGTTAGAATTTGGCTAAACGTTTTGAAGACGACCTGTTCTGTTTACTGCAACTCAGTTTGTGCCCACAGGAACGCCCTACTCACCTATCTGTCTTAAAAATGTGTGACAATAAGTCTCACATAAATATTTGTATTCAGAGAAAATCCATATCAATTCATATAGTATTTTTACAATTTAATATTGATGTATGAAATCTTTACAATTATCGCTTTGGTACCTAGCTGTTTTGATCAGCCTAATACTTGTCGTAGCTGAAATAGCCAATAGCTTAGGAGTGATCCCTGATCCATATTTTATCTATAATGAGGTTAAATATGATTTTGATGAACATGCGTACGTCTCATTTTCTATGATTTTACAAGGTTTCATTTTTGTAAGCCTTGCATGGCATTTCCGCCTTAATTGGATGACTTTGTTGGTTAGTTTTATTTGTGCAATACGACCCATATTAGCCATCTTAGATTTCCTCTCCATAAACATGATGATTTGGTCCATTTCTGTAATATTATTAAGTCTTCTTACCTTGTTTTCCAAAAGCGACTACCCATTTGCTACACGTAGTTTTGGTGGCTATAAAATACTTATGCTTCTGTTTTTTGTGATCATCAAAGTAAGCCCTACTGTGTCCAAGGCAGAGAAGGTGCTGGCCTCTGAAATTTGTTATTACTATGTGATACCAACTATTGATGTCATTCTATTTATTTTGATGGTTCATTTTATTTCCCGTCAAAATAAAGAAACCAAACCAGACTTAGATCTTACCGATTGAATTACTACTAAACCCTACTTTATCAATTAACTCTTAAACTAAAATTTGTAAACGAATACAAACCTAGTTTTATTCACCACCAGGTTTGTACTACACTCCCTGCCTAGTCGAAACTTTAGCTCAAATGACGCAAACATTGATTCAAATGATGCAAACTTGGGTTACAATGACGCAAACTTGGCGCCCAAAAAACTCTAGAAGGATTATTTCAAGATTAGAATTTTAATCTTGAATACCCTAGGACAAAACCTACAAGGTTAAACGAAAGCTCTAATGTTCTGCGTGTTTACTCTTTTAGACTTCAAACTCTTGCCTCTCGTGTCTTATTTCTATAAATTGCAAACTGATAATCAGATAACGAAACATCGATGCCCGTAAATCCAGAAGATGTATTAGCAGACTTGAAAAAAGGAAAATATGCACCACTGTATTTTTTACAGGGTGATGAACCTTTTTTTATTGATCAGATCAGCGATTATATAGAGGCCAATGCTCTACAGGAACATGAAAAAGGCTTTAACCAACTGATTATGTATGGCAAAGACACGGATTTGAACACTATCATGGCCAATGCCAAGAAGTTCCCGATGATGTCTGACAAGCAGGTGGTAATTATCAAGGAGGCCCAGGAGCTCAAGGATTTGGGGAAAGACATTGACAAACATATACCTCTCAAAAACTTCAATGCCTACCTCAGCAATCCGCTGCCTTCTACGATCTTGGTGTTCTGCCACAAATATGGCAAGCTCGATGCCCGTAAAGCACTGAGTAAGAGCTTGGACAAGTTTGCTGTAAACGTGGAGAGCAAAAAGATGTACGACAATCAGTTGCCTGATTTCGTGAAGAAGTATATGGCTGCCCAAAACCGTAAGATCACAGATAAAGCTGTATTCCTGATCTGCGAACATGTGGGCAACAACCTGAGCAGGCTCACCAAGGAACTGGACAAGATTTATGTGAACTTAAAGCCTGAGGAGACACTGACGGATGAGCACATTCACAAATTTGTCGGGATCAGTAAAGAGTATAACATATTTGAGTTCCAAAAAGCGCTGGCGAGTAAGCAAGGTTTGGCTTGTTATAAAATCGCACAGTTTCTCGCAAGGGATAAAGAAAGCAACATCAACATGTCGATCTCCTCGTTGTATAAGTTCTTCCAAAAGATCTTGATCGTAAAATCGAGCAAGGGAGCCTCCCGAACCGAGTTAGCAGCGGCCATTGGCGTGAATCCCTACTTTATGAATGATTTTGAGCTGGCCTCCAGAAACTATAGTTTACCCAAACTTTTGGACATCATCACTGTGATCAAAGATGCTGACCTGCAAAGCAAAGGAGTAAATGCAGGGAGTATGGATGAGGAACAGATCCTCAAAGAGATGGTATATAGGATATTGAGATGAAACTCATCCTTACTAAGACAAGGATGAGTTTCAAATATTTCTAAGTATTAAACTTCATGAGCTCTTTAAGGCTGATCTTGTTTTCGTAGATCGCCTTGCCGACCACCACACCATAGATCCCCATTTCGTTGAGTTTATCAATGTCTCCGATCTCTGATACGCCACCACTTGCTATGATATTGAGTTGCGGATATTTCTCTTGCATTTCTTTATACAAATCAAAGGAAGGTCCCTGCAAGAGCCCGTCTTTGGCTACGTCGGTACTGATCGTATAAGAGATTCCTAAGGGAATGTATTTATCAAGAATATCGTAAAGACTGATATCAGAGGTTTCTTGCCAGCCATGTACCGCGATCTTTTTGTCCTTCGTATCAGTCCCTAAGATGATCTTCTGACCAGTATAGGTTTTGAGCCAATGTTTAAACATTTCTTCATCTTTCACAGCAATGCTCCCTCCTGTTACTTGTTGAGCACCACATTCAAAGGCGATCCTGAGATCTTCCTCTGACTGCAAACCACCCCCAAAATCAACACTAAGTGTGGTATGTGTACAGATGGCCTCTAGAACTTTATGATTGATGATTTTTTTGGCTTTGGCGCCATCCAGATCCACCAAGTGTAGTCTTTTGATCCCGTGGTCTTCATACTTTTTGGCTACCTCTAAGGGATGGTCGTGGTAACTGGTCTTTTGTGCATAATCACCTTGGGTAAGCCTTACACACTTCCCATCGATTACATCTATTGCTGGAATTACTGAAATCATGCTGCAAAGTTATAAGTTTCCCGCAATTTGTATAAATTGATTTTGATGTGCAAAAGGCTGTTCCTCTCATCACCTAATAGTTAGCCCCTGACGGAGTTCTGGTTTATTGTATTTTCTAGACATATTGCGTAAAACTTCGGGAGACAATATATAGGTTTGCGCGAGAGAACACAGGGCTATCAACTATGACAAAAGTATATAGAAAGACCAAGACCAGCACTATATCGTCGCTACGCAACTTGGAGTTTGGTTTACGATAGTCACTACCGATATATCGTCACTACGTGACTAATGGACTTTGCTGTCTATCAATTCGATTGTATATTAAAATCAATTCCGACTGTCTCATCATCGTCGGGAATTTTACCTATCAATACTCTGTGGTAAAACTTGAAGCAGGCAAACCTTCCTTATTAAACAAATTAGGTACCGCTATATTATCCCAAGCAAACCTCACATACAGAGGTTCTTTGATCGTCTTAGCTTTCACTACGACTTTGTTTCCCTTGATCGTAGCTATGGCGGGCGCATACTGTTTATCAGCACCAGCAATTTCAAAATGAGTCAGTGCTGACCCTTTACAAACCAAACCATTGTCTGTATGGTCAAAGCTGATCTCTATTTCGCCTTTATTGACCTTGTAGGACTGATACAAAGGCCCACATACTTCAGTATCTATTTTTTTATAAGTGTATTTGAGTGCCAAGTTAGCAAATCGGGCACCCACCTCTTGCTTATTGGCTGGGTGTATGTTTTCGATATCCCCAATATCACTCGTTACTACCATACCTGAGTTTGCTATCAGCGCTAGAGCCCTACGTTGCGCATCTCTAACCACAACACCCTCATAGGGAGTGCCATATTTCCAGGGCGCGATCTGTGCATAGTAAAAGGGAAAGTCATAGCCCCAGTCTGTACGCCAGTTTTTTACCAAGGCAGCCAAAAGTCTATCGTATGTTTTACCATTAAGCACATTGGTTTCACCTTGGTACCACAGCGCACCTGCGATCCTGAACTTTTTAAGGGGCTCGATCATGGTATAGTAAGCCTTTCCAGGGTCCTTGGGACCCCATTCCATCTCCTCGATCTTCTTAGATTGGCTCAAGAGTATGGAATCGGTATTGATGTATTGTGGGTTGGTCCAAATTTCTGCAGGGGTACCGCCCCAACTGCTATTGATCAGACCAATGGGCACATTGCCCAAGTCTTTGTGAATTTTCCTAGCAAAGAAATAGGCCAGTGCACTGTAATCATACATGGTAGTAGGGCTGCATTTGCTCCAGCCACTCCCGGCGATGTCCAATTGTGGACTGTCTGCTGTACGATGCCATACCGTAAAGAATCTTATGTTAGGATAATCCGCATTTTTAGCCTCTTCATCAGCATTATTAATCTTCATTCTTGCACTCCATTCCATATTGGACTGTCCCGAACAGAGCCAAACCTCCCCTATCAGAATATCTTCCAAGATGATGGTATTATACCCCTGTATCTTTATGGTATAAGGGCCTCCAGCTTTTGGGGTTTTCACCTTCACTTGCCATACACTCGTATTGTCTACTTTTGTTTTGGCGATTTCCGTACCCCAACTAGGCGTTACCACCACGGGCTCATTGGGCTTGCCCCAGCCCCAGATTGTTACCTCTGTTTCTTGCTGGAGCACCATACCGTTTCCAAAAACAGAGGGCAAGACGATATTGGCTGAAACCCCTAAAACATTGAACATGAAACCTATAAGCAATTTGTACAATTTTGAGGTGGGGCCTATTGGATACATTGGTTTTATGTCAATCATCATGCAATTCATTTAAGATTTTTATTCGTAATGGATCAGCTATTTGTTTTAACAATGTGAGAAAAAAAATCTATTTAAAAGTATTTTAACCTCAACTAGTGATAAGCAAAAATGTACATTACTTATGTCTTTTTGTTTATGAGCATTTTAATTTAACTGCATCTGTTCAAATACATTTTCAGTATGCATCATTCTTCCCACGCACAGTACTCGCTCAAAAAGCTCTCGCTTTTTGCCGTCACCCGCAGAGCCTTGGCTCCTAAAACTATTCCTTATCCCGAGTTCAGGTTATTTGAAGACCAAAACATTTAAGCTCAATTCCTTTTCTTGAGTTTGATCCATTTCAAGTCTGAAATCTTAAGATTGACATCAGAGGCATCATCGTAAGTAATTGATAGATTCTTAAAATAAGCCCAAGAGCTAGGCCCAACTTCGTATTGGCTGTTTTCCAATGTCAAATCCATATTTATACGATCATAGCCCGTGATCTCAAAGCTCGAATTGTCGCGCATTAACACTTTAAGAGGATGCCTCAATGCTAATGTTTTTACTGTATCGTTTTCATTTGAGCCATCTTCACTTGAACGTAAATCCGCTACATAGCAGTTGATTCGTATGTTACTACTGTCAAGCTTCGCTTCAATGGGATGATCCAGTGAATCAATTGGATCTGTTTGAATAGAAGCCGTGACATTGTTGGCCCACAGTTGTTTAATGTCTTTCAAATACAACTGCACCGAAACACTAGGAAGGGAATTTTCATAGCCGTTGTCATCAGCTACTACAGCCACTACGGTTTCCTCCTCTGCCTGATTTCTCTTTCTCTTTTTATAACTTTCCAAGAGCTCTATGGTCAATAAGCCTCCTGTAGTATCTATCTTGATATAGTTTCTATAGGTAGTATCTACTACTACCAAATTTTGCTCCCCCAAGTAAACCGTAAGTTCGATCTTACTGCCCGTGCCCTTTACTCGTAAATTTGAATAATCACCTAATCTCTTTTTATAGAGTGCATTTTCCCGCTCTTGCTCTCTATCCCTTATCTTACCTGCTGCGATTTGTTTGTTAAGCGGTAAAGTGGCCCAAAAAGGAACGCTCATCACTACCAGATTTGCGAATATGAATATCAATGTACTTTTTTTCATGTATTTGAATGTAAGTATTGTGTATATGAATCCTTTAGTGTCTCAGGTTCCACCTTCAGCAGTTTGAGAAGGGCATAAATATCGGTAATCTCTTCCTGAAACAACTTCTCTGCCCTGTATCTAATAGCCTGATGGATAGCCTGTACAGCCGTTTTATAGTAAATACCGTCGCTGACCAACACGCCTACTTCTTTTAACAACGTAAAAGCTTTTTCTACAGCATGATTGTTAAGGCCCGTTTGCTCTGCCCATGTCTTGGGGTTATGGAAAGAACTGTTCTCCAAGATCTCCGCCCTAATGATCTTTTCTGCAATATGATCTGCGATTTCGATATATAATGGATCGTTTCTCATATTTCTTTTTCTTTGAGTTTGAAATAACTGACCACTAATAAGGCTATGGGCACAAAAACCGTTAATATCGCATAAAGAGTAAACAAATAGCTCTCCTCCATCACTACGTATAGGTTACTATTTTCGATTTTATATGCCCTGAGTCGAAACAGATCATGTTCCCAACCTGAGGCAATAAAAATATTCTGTCTCGGATTCACAATCAATGCATAAAAAACATACACCAGAAAAACGCCAAATCCCAAAAGGAATGTCTTAAAGAAAGAAAACTTATTGAACAATACCGCACCATACATAAAGAAGGCGATGCCACTCACATAACTAGACACCAGCACCATGTACAAAAGCCAAACCTGATCATCCACTCCAAATATGTTGAAGTCAAAAAGTGGTGAAGATTCAAAAATAGGCTGTTTACCTCCTGCACAAAAGTCCCTAATATGATTCTCATCTAACTTAATTGAAGCATAATAATCATGGAAAGTCATACGTTCCAGCGCATTATACAGCAAAGTACCTGGTATAAATAAGATGTAGAACAAAGCTGAGTATACGACAAAGAACAAAATCATTCGCACAAATACCTCCACCAACCACTTTTCGAAGATTGAGGCAGGTTTGTTCATGTAAAATATCGCTTCTCCTTGGTTGCCAAAGTTTACGTAGGAAGTTAAGGCAAAGAGACCTCCAAAAATAAAGAGACCCGGCCAATAAACGATATTCTGAATCATGAGCCAATCTCTATTGTGCTCTATATAGTCTTTGGTACCATTGGCGGCGGTGCAATAGCAAGTATAGCGAGCACTTCCATTAAATATAAAGAACAGTAAAACGATAAAGAATCCAATGGCAAAAATACTCACTGAGAACAAAACGTATTTCTTCCTGTTCTCTATGAGATGGTTTTTGAGCAAGAGTATAAATCGGTGAAAAGTGAAAAAGTCTTTCATTTCAATATCAATTAATATTCGAAGATCTTATTGAGTTCTGCAGGCACTTCCATCACAGCTTTGTACAAAAGTTCCAGATCCACCTTGCTTTCTATTTGATGGGTATTGACCACGATACTGTCATAGCCTCGGAGACTTTCATCGGTATACACAGCATTTGCAGGTTTTTCTAGGGAATGTACAAATTGTAGTTTCTTACCAATCTGATCTATCGTTTGGTCAAATAGTAAATTTCCAGAATCTATAACTGTGATCCTATCCACAAGGTTTTCTATGTCCTTAACTTGATGGGTACTGATCACGATACATTTGTCTCTCCCACTTACCGCCGACATTACCTTTTTAAATTGTACCTTACTCATAATGTCCAAACCATTGGTGGGCTCATCCATGAGCAAGACATCGGTATTCGTAGACAGGCTAAAGGCAATCAAAGTTTTCTTCTTCTGGCCCATACTCATCTGACTGAGGTTGTTTTCCAGAGGAATCTGAAATTCGGTGAGCAACCTCTCAAACATTGTAGCATCATATTTGGGATAAAATGGAGCCAATGAATCGGAAAAGTCCTTTACCTTAACAGCAGGCACGTGAAACTCTTCTGGCAAAAGAAAAATCTTATTGAGCATATTCGGATTCCTCTGAAATGACTCATAACCAAATGCGTGAACATCCCCCTTTTGGGGTTTCAACAGGCCACAAATATTTCTAAAGAGGGTACTTTTACCCGTACCATTTTTACCTAGGAGTCCATAGATATTACCTTTGTCAAAATTCAAACTAAGGCCATTAAATACCTCCTTTTTGCCGTATTTAAAATGTAAGTTGTCTATCGATATCATAGTAACAGCTTATTAATCTTCATAGTCATCATAACTTCCATAGTTATACCCAGAACTGGAGTAGCTATCTCTGTCATTGTAAAAACCAGCTTTGATCAATGTAATGGACTTCTTATGTAAAATCTCATCTACAATAGTACCTACTTGTTGGTCATCTTTAAGTGGCTTGTTGTAGGTCTCATTGATGAACTTACTTATATTTACCTTATTTGTATCTTTAGGCTGGATGCCTACAGTGGTCAACTTCCAATCGTCAAGCCTTTTGATCTTATACTTGTATATGTATACGTAGCCTGACTTCCCAGCTATCTCCACATACCTATTGCCCAGATAGGCTATGGTATCGTATTTTTTTAAGTCGTTTTTGAGCATGATCTCCGTCATGGTTCGTTGAGACACCTTATGATGCGGAAACTTTTGTGTTAGTTTCCTTATCCTTAACTTATTATAGAACGAATAACTATAGTAAGGGTCAGTGCCTAAACTCAGTATAAGAGAATCAGAAACTGGTTTCTTTTTAAACAACAGTTCAGCCACGATTTCAGACAACAACACCTTATTGGGAGACATCAACATCTTATCTACCAATTTGGTAGCTTTATCATCTATCTTATACAAATAGGCGATCAAGCCAATGAAATCGGCAAGGCTGCTGTTCAGCGTAAACTTGTCATTGCTAGCAGAATAATACGAATAAGCAACATCCTCGTCATCTACATTTTTGGCAATCAATACCTTTTCATCATTCAACCTTTGTTTTTTGAACTGTAAATTGGCCTCAAACACAATAGAACTCAATTTTTTCAATTCGGCAGGTTTTATTTTTTGATATTGTACCAAAGCATTGAGCAAATCTATGATTTCAGACTTATAGTCGTCGCCGATAACAGTCAATTGCATGATGGCAGGAAAAAGCGTTTTGGCCAAAGGCAAAGTATCGCTCATGGGCGAGAATATCCCAGAAAGGGACTCCCCATACTTTCCTGAGGTAATCAATGGATCGTCAATGAGTATGTTTTTAACAAACTCAAATGCTTCTTTGGTTTTCAAACTGGATATGGCCTCCAACACACTTCTTTGTAAATTTAGAGTATCCCCTGCTTCACGATACAATTTGACCAAAAGATCCAATTTTTGTTTCTGAATCTTCTCATCAGGCACTAGATTATCCGTATTTCCATATGATTTATCTTTATGTGCCAATAAATAATCCTCATGATCCTCAAATGTGGATCTATTGTTATAATAATAGTTTCTGGATTCGTCAGACACGTATATACTCGGTTGAAAATCGACATTGCCTTTGTAAGTACCTACATAACTCATCTGGTCCAGTATATCACTCTTATATTCAAAATATTTGTCACTATTGGAACTCAAGCTTGTATAAGCTTTATAAAGAGATGTCAAATCTTCTGGTTGATGTGCAATCTCTTTAAGGTATTCTTGATAGGTCTTAAACGTTTTGTCATTGGCAGAGAAGTAATCTTTCCAGAAGCTCGTATTGTTTACCTTAAAAGGGTCTAGATTGCTTTTCTTAGCAAATACAGGTTCAAAAGTTTCAAATACGCTTCTACAATATCTGGGCAAGTCCTTACCTTTCAAGGTATACGCCTTGAGTATATATACCTTTTCATTACTGATAACGAATTTGAGATGCGCCTCGATCAAAGAGCCTTTGTAGCCAAAAGTGTAATAATAATACGGATATCCCGATGGCAATCGTCCCGATTCCTTAAGAATCACTGGGCTTCTCTTCCCTTTAGTCACTTTTAAGGTATCTATCCCAAAATTGGGAGCCGCCGAATAATAATACTTAGAGAATTTCTGGACATAAATCCCTACAGAATTACCAGAAAATCGGTCTTTCAGTTCATAGGTCTCATACTCATTTTTCAAATCAGGCACATAATGTTCATCTCTACCCAAATCTTCCAGATACCGATAAAGCTCTCCAAACTCATGGTCTAGCGATACAGGTCCTGCTACTTTCACCTTAAACTGTGCCAGACTATCCACGAATAAAGTATCCTTACCCGTTCGATAGTCATTGATACTGAAAGAATTAGAAACATAGTTGTTTTTAAGGATCTCTAAACTACCGACACTGGTCAAAACATAAATATGTGGCCATCCCAATACAAATTTAGTAGCCCTAAAATACCCGCCTTTACAAGAATCTATGATTTCCAGCGTATGACCATAATCTGTCTTGGTGCTTTTTCGCTGTACCAGCTTTTCAAAACCCTCCGATTTGTGTGTACTTTCTTCGCATAAAGCCAAAAATGCAGAATCACTCAGGTAGTCTCCATTGAATGAATACAAATGATCGATCGTTGTATAGAGCTTTTGCACAGTATCAGCGTAGGCCAGACTGCTTTCTCCCGAATACTCCTCATAGGAAACCAATGGATTATACTTTAAATCCACGGAATAGCCCCCACTGGCAGGTGTGTAGGTTTTGTCAGACCTTGATGTATACATAGAGTTGAGATGAACAGAATTTATAAATGTATCGCCTTCAGGCCCATTCACATAATCCTGTTTACCAGCTATTTTAAAAACAAAGATATCAAAAGGGGTAAACAGGATCTTGTAGCGCTGGTAGTCACCTTTCTTGGTTTTATTCTTAATATAAAAGCCTTTATAATCGCCTTCCTTAATGGCCTTCTTCTCCACGATTTCCCCAGGAATCCCTTCATAAAGGAAACGATCGACTTTATCCATCAATTCCACCTCTGATAAATGCATAAGGCTCGATTTGGTAGAGAATTGCGTTACTAAATAATAGCTTCCATTGGCCATATCGCTGTAGAGGTACTTCTTGCGGTTAAGATATGAATCTAGCTCATACATGGTACCCGGTGCTTCACAGGTAATTTGTCCATCAAATAGGGTGTGCTTCCGAAAACTTACGGGCACCTTAATCTTATCAACCTCTCCCTTCTGTTTGGCATCGCGCTGCTTCATGAAGATCGGCCTAAGGGTATAGCCCATCTTTCTAAGTAGCTCGATCACACCGCGATCACCTGGCAAATGTGCCGATCCTACACCCACAAACAATGAACTATTTTTGAGGATTTTGGCGATATTATTGGCTTGCACCACATTTCGCTCATACAGAAACTTCTCCCAATAGGCAGGCGAAGTCATTTGCAATTGCTCCAAAGAATCTAACTTATCCAAGTCACCTTTGCGATATGCATCGGAGAGCTCTTCGTAAAAATCCCCCCCATAAGTACTTTGTCTTGATTTCTTATCCTTATTCTTTTCTTTTTCTTGTAACACATGACCTTCTTCCTCTATCTTGGCCGACTCCATGTAGTTTTCAACGCCCAGACCTTGTTTGCCCAGCTTCCTTCCTGTTTGATAGATATACAGATCAAGATAGGTATCTTCTTCAAAATCCATCTGCCCCTCACGCTCTCTATATAAAAGATTATTAACCACTGAAGGCTCATAACCAAGCACTTCTATGATGTCCTTTTCAAAATCTTTATATTTAAATGTCGTCTCAAAGACAGAAAGACTCGAGTTGGAGCGTGCATTGCCACGATAGATATAAAACCCCATTTGTTTCTGCCTATAGTCATACATATCCTTTTGCCAATCTTCCGGATTGAGCTCAAGAGCTACTTTATCTACACTTTTAATTGCTACATAAAACGAATCACTCAAATGGAAGGCCAGTTTGGAACTGATATGCATGGTGCCAAACAAATAAGAAGGTTTGCTAAGGCCATTGCCCGTAATTTCCCAAAACACGCTGGGATATTTTTTACCAGAATTAGGCAACTGAGCTGCTATTGATACACATAACAACACAGTGATTGATAAAAATCTTAATTTCATTTTCTAATTAATAAGGAGTTTTAATAATAAATCATTACAAACAAGTATCGTTTGTTAAAAGTACCGTGAGTGGCTTATAGGCAAGGTCGTATATGATAACCAACCTTGCCCCACACAAGTACGAATAGGAATATTGTGCACTACCTGATGTACGTCAGATCTATTGTTCTTTTCTCTAGATCCGTATCTTTTACTTTTACTTTGATTTTATCGCCAAGGGTAAAGGTCTTGTTCGTTTTTCTACCCACTACCCTATAGTTTTTCTCATCAAATTCATAGTAGTCATCATTCATGTCTTGCATACGAATGAGGCCTTCGCATTTGGTTTCTGACATTTCCACGAAGATCCCAAACTCTTGCACACCAGAGACGATGCCTTCAAAGGTCTTACCGATGGCCTCTGCCATGAACTCTACCTGTTTGTATTTGATAGAGGCTCTTTCTGCATCAGCGGCCAGTTTTTCTCTTTCTGAAGAATGTTTACACTTTTCCTCATACAACTTCTTATCGGCCTGAAACTTCTTGTCCAAATATTGCTGCAAAAGCCTGTGCACCATCATGTCAGGATAGCGCCTGATCGGTGAAGTAAAATGTGTGTAATGCGCAAACCCAAGTCCAAAGTGCTTCTCTGCCTTAACCGAATAGATGGCCTTGGCCATTGCTCTAATCGCCAAACTCTGAATCACGTTTTGTTCAGGCTTTCCTTCCGTAGACAAAGCTAACTGATTCAATTTATGAGAGATATTACCATTCTCTTCAAGTTTCACCTCATGACCAAACCTTCCCGCAAATTGCGCCAAGGTACTGAGTTTTTCTGGATCAGGGTCTCCGTGGATACGGTACACCATGGTCAATTTACTTTCCTCTTGCTTTACCAAGTCGTACACGTATTGTGCTACCCTTTTGTTGGCCAAGAGCATAAAGTCCTCTATAAGTTTATGTGCGTCTTTTCTGATCTTTTGGTATACGCCCAGAGGCTTGCCCTTCTCATCTAGCTTGAACTTGATCTCAATAGTTTCAAAAGCGATGGATCCACTCTTAAACCTCTGATCGCGCAGCTTGTATGCCAACTTGTTCAAAGTAAGGACTTCGTGTTTCATTTCGCCTTCTGCCCCATCCAAGATCTCCTGAGCTTGCTCATAAGAAAACCTCTTGTCAGAGTGAATGATCGTCTTGCCAAACCATTCATTCACGATTTTGGCATCTTTATCCAACTCAAACACTGCTGAAAACGTGAGCTTGTCTTCGTTGGGTCTCAGCGAACACAAACCATTAGAGAGCACTTCTGGCAACATAGGCACTACCCTATCCACAAGATATACCGAAGTGGCCCTTCTGTAGGCTTCTTTTTCAAGTTCAGAACCAGGCTCTACGTAGTGACTCACATCTGCGATATGCACGCCTATCTCATAGTTTCCGTTATCCAAAGTCCTGAACGACAGTGCATCATCAAAGTCCTTCGCATCTTCAGGATCTATGGTAAAGGTTGGGACATTCCTAAAATCCCTCCGCTTCTTGATCTCTTCTTTGGTAATCTCTTTAGGCAACTCATTGGCTTCTTGTTCCACACGTTCCGGAAAAGCTTCTGGTAGACCATACTCTGCGAGGATCGCATGCATTTCTGTATCGTTTTCCCCTGCCTTACCCAGCACTATGGTTACCTCTCCTTCAGGATTTTTCTTATGTTCATCGTGCCATCTGGTAATTTTCACCACCACTTTGTCACCGTGATTGGCGCCTTTTAGGTCCGATTTCTTTACAAAAATGTCAAAATGAAGCTTCTTGCTATCTGGCACCACAAAGGCAAATCGATCTGAAAGTTGTACTTTACCGACAAACTCCTCTCTCTTCCTAGAAAGTACCTCAAGTACTGAACCTTCTTGGCGTTTGTCTCTGCGTTTCTTGGCCCATAGCGCTACGAGTACTCTGTCACCGTCTAAGGCATTGGACATTTCCTTTGCATTGACAACAATATCTTCTTCTAAGCCTTCGCATATGATATATGCGTATCTTGGGTTTACAAAATCTACAATACCCTCCAAGGCTTCGCCTGGCATGGCTGCGCCCTTAGTTGCTGTAAAATTACCTTCTAGATTGATCTTGACTTCGTCCTTGCGAACGAGCTCTTGCAATAAATCGGCGCACTCCTGCTTGTTGGCCGCAGAAGTGAGATTCAATTGCTTAAATATGTTTTTCACAGATAATCCTTGTGATCCGGCCCCCCTTATTACCTCCAGTATATCATCTAAACCTGAGTGTTGTGGTGTGGTGGTGTTGCGTGATTTTGGTTTCTTCTTATGAACTGACGATTTATCAGTTTTGGTTTTCTTGCTTTTCATTACACAATTATACCAATTTTATGAGTATAAGGTTAAAAAAGTTTTTAAATTTCTCTTGTAAAATCAAAAAAAGATTATTCCGCCAATAGCGCAAGGGTCTTCTTGTGCTCCTCATATTTGCAGCGTCCGCTGCTTTATCAAACTATTCCTTTTCGGCTAAAGCCATTTGATTTTTTGTTTTTGGTCCACGGGTTTAAACCCGTGGCAATTCAGAAACCAGACGGCAATGAAGATTCATGGTTCGCGCTACATCATGGAAAACTCTCCAAGGGGTTCGAAACTTTTGGAATGTTGTGGCTGTATTGGTGATGGCTAGACTTACAAAGTCTTTAAGACTTGGCAAGTCCAATTGCCTCATGCTTGAAGCCGTGGAAATTTGCGAAGCATTCTAATAATTTAAAACTTATAATTTATAACTCCAACGCAGCTGGGTAGGCACTACAATCTCTTGGCGATGAGGCGTACCTTGTCCATCGAGATTTCTACAACATAACCAGCATTGTTTCCACCCCTGATACTGCGCACCTGATCTTCCGCCTCCACATTGTCGTTGGTGCCTACGAGTGGCCCAGCAGGCCCTACTATCGTCATGTCTCCATTTTCTGGGCTCCTTGCCAGAGACTCCAAGTGCAGGTGGTGCTCCGACATCATACTCGGATGCCAAGTCTGCAACCTCTTTTCCCGCTCTTCGGGAGTCTCATTTAGAGGTTTCGCCACATTTCCATGCTCTTTTCTGGTTTTTTTGAGCTTCTCAGCTTCTTTATGTATGTCGGGAGTACCCACAGTACTGCTCAGCATCTCGATCAGTTTTTTAGAAGCAGCCCCAGGTGCAGACATCATGTTTACCGTAGCATACCCGCCAAAGTCTTCGACGACTTTTTTGATCGCCGTCACCGTGATCGCCCCAAGCATACCCCCATCCATTCCCTCCTCAGACCTCGTATGTAGCACAACAGCATTACCCACTACCACGATCTGTATATACCCCACATAAGTCCATGTGTCATCTATATTTTTCCATGCCTCTACATAGTGAGAGTCCGCATCCTTTGTATAAAAGCTCGCATAGCCACCACTATCAAAAAGCTTCCCGATCATCTCCCTGTCTCCCTGTGGCGTCCATTTTGCCCCCCCTCTTTGTATTGGGCGTCCCTGGTTTGCCATCTGCTGAAACCGCCGCATCCTTTGTACTTGCGGACTTAGACCAATCACTTTTTGCAAATACTGTGTTGATTCCGATTTTTTGGGGGACACCGACGACAAAGAAGCCGACATGGAAGCTGCGCCTTCATGTCCTCCTTGAGATGCCCTGGTATTCTGTATTAACATTTTGTTTTCTTTCATTGCATATCCAGTTCAGCACATTCTTCAACCAGCAGATGATGACCTTTGTCTAAAATAAATCATTTTAAAGTTCCGTGCAAATATCATGTGTAAAGATTCCTTGTGTTTTGCCTCTTGTGTCCTGTATCTTTTCTCTTTAATCTAAAGAATAAGAATGCTATCTTTGAACCACCATATCACTAAACGATGAAAATAGGCAACAAAATCCGCAAGATCAGAGAACTCAAGAACATCTCCCCTAAAGACATGGCCGACCGACTCAACATGGCCCCACAGGGCCTCAACAAGATCGAGCGCGAGGAAGTGGATATCAACATCGAGCGCCTGCTTGAGATCGCTGGTGTATTTGAGATGAAGCCTGAGGATTTGTTGACTTTTGACGAGAAGTTTGTGTTTAATAATCATGGTGAAGTAAAAGCAAGTACTATAAATGGTACCTATAACAACAACTTCCCTGAAGAACTCAAAAGACTCTACGAAGAAAACGCCAAACTGCAAGCGGACAAGATCGCCATTCAAGCGAAAATGATTGAGATGCTAGAGGAGAGGTTGAAGGGTTTGGAGGGGAGGTAATCATCTAAAACACCCGTTATAACTCGATCTCTATCTTGACAATGAGAATGGAAGATCAAACAATCATTAATAAAATCTACAAAGGACTATGTAATACAAGTTCAAATCTATGTTAATGACAGAAAGTCTAGTAAACATAAAAAACTAATACTAAATTAAGATCAAATGAGACAAGATTCATACTATTTCTTTTTAAGAATTCAATGAGCATCAATTCTGTCATTTTCTACGCTTTGTTTTTTCTTTTCTCCTGCACGGAAGCACAAAAGAAGCTTACCGAACCAGCAATAGTGATTGACAGCACTAAGCTATGTTCCCTAGAAGCAAAAATGGGAAGCAAAATCAAGATGGATAGTGTAACACTCTTCCATGTTAGCACCAACAATGGAAATATATACAAAGGCGCTAGTGCTGGTTTTATCCAAGATACGATTGGAGAAGTTCGTATGACCTACTACAATAAACAAGGGCAGACCGAATTTGTCTTTACTTTGGATTGGACCCACAAAGGAGTGGATACAGTACGTCGTGAAGCGAAGCGTTACCACAAAAGCGGGCAATTGTTAGAGGAAACCGTTAAAGAAGGCGAATTGGCATTGCATACGATCAATCGCTACAATACGGAAAACAAAATCGCTTCCTGTACCTATACTAATGGAGTCAATCGTAGGGAGGAATCCTTTGAATACAATAAGCTTGGTTGGATGGTCAAAAAAATTACACAGGATCTGTATGAGAAGAAGGTATATTCTTATCTCTACAATGACAAAGGCCAGCTCATAGAGGAACAATTGCAGACAAATAGCTCAAAACAACCAGATTACCCGAGAACATTGTTTGCATACGACGAAAAAGGCAGGGTAAACAACATAATCTACCCTTCTGTCCATGACACTGCCTACCGAAACTTGCACATCGAATATCACCCAAATGGACAAAAAGCATTGGAGAAACTTGTCGACAAAGGCGTAGAAAACGTGGTGTATTATGTTCAATACAACGATGTTGGCGACGAGGTAGCCTATGTGCGCACCAAAGGATCATCACGACGGATATTGATTGAATACGATGATCAGAGTAATTGGGTAAGAAAATTGGTGGTGGTCGATGGTGTCGCTGTCAAGCTCTTAGAGAGAAAGATCTATTACTATTGATGTTGATAAGCGCAGTATTCTTCCAACCTTTCAGAAGACTCAGGTTTTATTATAATTGCCAATACCAAACACCTAGCGAAACCTCAACAATTCTCCAATAGCACAAGGGTCATTTTGTGCTCCTCATATTTGCAGCGTCCGCTGCTTTATCAAACTATTCCTTTTCGGC
>CAMFLX010000090.1 GCA_945957555.1 uncultured Cytophagales bacterium | reverse complement strand
AACAGCTCGCAAGCCCTATTGTTACAATAGGTGATCTGATCTTTCTTAGTATCTACTAAAAATATGGCCTCAATTGAGCTGTTTAGGATTTCCCTAAGCAGTATCGTATCATGATATAGATTAGCTGCAGTATTGCCTGATGCATAAGTTGTTTTTTCTCTCTTCTCACTGCCTAGTTTTGACTTCAGTTGTGCAAGCTCATATTCCTTAAGGTGAATTTCCTCAAGAAGCCCCTCTACCTCCTCATCTCTTATCTGATCCATATATGTATTTAGTTTCGTTTGGGCAAACATTCACATCCTTTTACGCAAGGAGACGCTATGAGTTGTAATTATACGTTAAGCATTACAATATTTTTTAAGAATTTCTCAATAAATGTCACTCTATTGAGCTTTTGGCCCATAAATTCTATGGCTTCAACCAAACAAACAACTATACTATAACTAGCACTCAAATATATACTAGAGGTTCAAGCACTTAATCTAAACTAGGCGCTCTTATCTAAACTCAAAGTTCTAAACTCAAAATTTTCCGTTACCATTGACTCCTTCCATTTTAATTATCATAAAGGACAAAAAACACTCAAATGATTCAACAGATAAGACCCATTATAGCTACTTTTTGCTTACAAACAATCGCCATGTTTGCACAAACGCCAGTAGCTTCTACTCAAGTAGCTGGGAATGGCAACCCATTCATTCCTGGATACTTTGCAGATGTGACAGCAAAAAAATTTGGAGACACATATTATGTATATGCTACCACCGACAACGTAAAAGAAGCCAGTGGTGAACCACAGGTATGGATGAGCAAAGACTTTATCAATTGGAACAATGTAGAAATGACTGTACCCCGCGTAACAGAAAACGTATGGGCTCCAGACATTACCATCGGCCCAGATGGCAAATATTATTACTATTATGCAAGTTGCCAAAACGGTTGCTCGATTTATGGATATGTATCCTCCTCCCCTACTGGCCCTTGGACTAGCTTGATGTCCGGTAATGGACCTATTATTGATCCAAACTTTAATACACCAGTCATTCCTTTAGACGCTAATGTATTCAAGGATGATGATGGCTCTTATTGGATTTACTACTGTACTTGGGCTGGTGGTACTGGCAATGGTGTAGGTTGGGCTAAGTTCAATACAGATATGAAAACTTTCTCCGCTAAGGGGATCATTCCCAATGCACAATTACCAAACGTATTTGAAGCCCCTTACATGCTCAAACGTAATGGCAAATACTATATGATGTATTCCATTGGCGATTGCCATGACGCCTCCTACAGTGTAGGATATAGTATCGGGAGTAGCCCGAATGGTACCTTTACACCTGGTGCAAACTCCCCAATTCTAGTTTCGAGCAACGATGGCTCAGTACATGGCCCAGGCCACCATTCTGTATTATTAGAAAACAGCAACTACTACATTGTTTATCACCGTCACGACAATCCGCATAGTACAGGAGGCCTATTAAGACAGTTGGCCATTGATAAACTGAATTTCGATGCCAATGGAAACATTCTAAAAGTAACGCCAACACATACGGGTGTGGGTATGTTGGGCACCACCAACCAAATCCCTCAAACGGATTTGGCATACAAAGCTAGTGTCACGGCATCGTCGTCCTATACAGATGTAGTAAATAAATACACTTATGCGCCATCATTGGCTGTAGATAATAACAACGGAACACTTTGGAGAGCTGGCACCACAGACATGGGCGAATGGTTTCAAATAGACCTTGGCAGTACACAAACTGTAAAACGCGTAATGACTTATTTTGAATACGCTACTTTTTACTATCAATATAAAATAGAGTACTCGACCAATGGCACTTCATGGACGCTTTTTTCAGACAAAACTGCCAACAAAAAAGCTGCTGGGCCTTATTTAGATGATAACAATGTTTCGGCACGTTACCTAAAAATAACCTTTACAGGCACAGAAAAACCAGGACAATTCCCGGCCATTTGGAATGTAAAAGTGTTCAACGAAGTATCAAGTTTGTTTACTACCATGACCAATGCCAATACAACCGAGGGACCATATAATATAAAAAGAGGTAATAAATTGATCGACTTAGATGTTGCCTCACTTGCCACAGGAAATCTTACCACGACTGTGGCAAACTTGGGTACTCTGGGCGGCAACTTTAACAGAACAAATACCACCCTTACCGTTGGGACAGTTTCAGGGAAAAAGGCCATTACATTTGGTGGAGCTTCTTATTTGAAATTCAACCAAAACGCTCCAAACAGTTTGGCATGGAACTCTTCATATTCAGTCTCAGCATGGGTATATAACCCTACTATAGAAGAATCAGAGACCATAATTGCTTGGGCAAATCGTGGAGGGCCCAATCATACCTATGCAGCCTTATATTACGGAACAAACGCTACCTATGGAGCGGCTGGCCATTGGGCTTATGCCGATATGGCCTACAAAACGGTTCCCGTGGCAAACGCTTGGCACCACTTGGCACTTACATTCGATGGTTTAGTAGAAAAACTCTACGTAGACGGGAAACTGAATAACCAAGCACAAAAGAACTTGTATGTGAATGCCAATAGCCCAATTCTCATAGGCTGGTCGGCACAACAAGGAGGCAATGAGGAATATCTTACGGGTTCGATTGCATCTTTGAAAATGTACGATTATCCATTAACAGCGCAAGACATTACCACACTATTCAATGGTAATGAAGTAGTAACCGGGGTTGAAGAAACAAATATTTCTGAAACATCAACGAAAATTTACCCAAATCCAGCCAAATACGAATTGACTATAGAAAGTACTCAAGAAGTGACTACTTTGGATCTCTTAAATGCAGAAGGCATTTCGGTTCTTCGCATAGGGCATCCTGATGCTTTACAAAAAATTAACGTCTCAACCCTCCCTAAGGGGGTATATATGATGAAGATTGTTAGTCGAGGGCTTGTTGAAAGTCAAAAAATAATCATAGATTAATATAAAATAAAACGGACTTATCGAAGATAAAAACGTTGCATTAAGCGCATAAAATTAAAAAAGTCCAATAAAGCCCTTGAATAGTACCTCAGAGCACTTTTCAAGGGCTTAAAAATATAAAATAGAGCAAAAAAACCTAGCATCAACAATATTTCTATTGTATATTTGGGCTTTGTAAGGTATATAAATGCCTGAAAAAGCTCAACTTATTTGATGATAAATTCGTAGAAGTTGGAGATGGGGTAAATATCCAAAACAGCCTCGAATTAAAGTCAAAAAACACAATTCTGGTATTCGAAAATTAGGGCCTTTAGGCCACTTTTATAAAAGATTATTAATTTGTCTATTTTAAGTTACAAAAATTGGAGGGTTTTACCCTCCCTTTTTTTTGAAATACCAATTAAACAACACAAATCCCTAAGTCATTAATACCATTGGTTTCAAATCAATTTAATACGATCCTCTTCTATTCAAAAATATACAATTGATTGTTTTTGGACTCACTGACAAACGAATGAATACTGTAATTAGTAGAATTATTTTTTCAGAAAACTGTAAATGGCTCTGTACAACAAATAAAATAGATTAATCAGATATTCTTATCATGCTCCTTCCTTTTGAGCCAAACTGATATTATCTTCGCCTTAGAATTCATAAAACAAAATTCACTTTTTAATCTCTTTCGGGCTCAAGCCAAAGAGTAAATTATTGGGCTAGGTAGGCTTTGACTGGCCGCAAATTCAAATTATAATTTCAATCAACACCAATATGGCACTCATAGAGCAAAACAAAATATTTAAAGTACTAAAACTGATACAGAAATTATACAGCTATCCACCTAAAAGCATCGCTCAACTTGCGGAACAACTGGAGACAAGTGACAAAAGCATATATCGCTACCTCAATCTTCTTGAGGAACTAGGCTACGAAGTACAAAAAAACGAACATAGAAAACACTACATTAAACAGAGCCAAGGCAAAACAAATAGCCTTGATGAAGAGGAAAAAAAATTGATTCTGTCACTCTTGAACAGCACAGTACATGCCAAAAATACTGCTCAGGCAATCAAGAGTAAACTACAAATAGACAATACACTGCCTACGGCACAAGATCTTGCAGAGCTACGATACTTGAAAATGCTCGATTTGATCAACTATGCCATACCTGAAAAAATACCTGTAAAGATTATCGGCTACCAAAACACTTCGGGTAGCGACTCGCCAAGAGAAAGACTGGTGATGCCCTACCACCTTGATGGAAACCGAATGATACTCATCGCTTACGATTACAACAAAAAGGAAATCAGGCATTTCAAGATCCAACGAATGGAGTCCTTATTACTTGCGGAGGAACATCAAAACGATTTTCAAGAGGTAAGTATTCCTTCTGTAGATTTGTTTGGCATGAGCAGTACCAACAGCTACCCCATAGAAATGAGGCTCAGTAAAAGAGCCTATTTATTACTCACAGAGGAGTTTCCTAGCAGTAAATTCAAAATCGCTCCCAATGCAGACAACAAAACTTATCCCTATATATTTAAGGATCACGTATGTAGTTATGAGGGGGTTGGTAGGTTTGTACTAGGATTACTCAACGAAATACAAATTTGTAGTAATGAAGGTTTTAAAAAACATCTTAGGGAGAAAATAACAAAGACCACCCTACTGGAGGGCTAAGGGATCAATTCAAAACGATACCCCAGTTTAGAAAAATGCGCTAAATAACGAGGCAAAACGTATTGAATTTTTTCATAGGTTTTTAAATGATCGTGAAAAAGGACAATGGAACCAGGTCTAGTAGCTTTAATAGAACCTTCTAAACAACTCTCTTTACTTAAGAATTTTTCATAGTCTGCACTGAGCACGTCCCACATCACGATTTTATACTGTGGCTTTAAGGCTTTGATTTGACTTCGCTTAATTCGCCCATAAGGTGGACGAAATAAATTTGATGTATGTACACCAATGAAAACTTCACATTCAGCGACATTGTCCAAATAAGGTTGATCTTCTGTATTCCAGCCCTTTAAATGATTATGAGTATGATTACCAACTTTATGTCCAGCCTGTACCACACGCTCGAACACTTCTGGATGCTTACGAATGTTATCACCCACACAAAAAAACACCGCCTTTGCATTGTATTCGGCCAAGGTTGCCAACACAAAATCGGTTACTTCAGGGATAGGCCCATCATCAAAAGTCAAGTAAATGTTTTTTTCAGCTGTGGATATATTCCAAACCAAAGATGGATAAAACCACTTGAGCACTCTTGGTGTTTTGTGAATCATTGGGATTCCCTTAATGTGATGCTTTTTTATTTATTGTATTTAAACAAATAGGTATCAGGTTCTGGGTATTGCACCACCAACTCAAAATCTTGCGCATGCGACTGTATATAAGGCACCAGATACTTACCTGTAGAAGTATAACCAAACTGATCGACCACTATGTATTTTACAGTTTTGAAATAGTTGTCAAATGCTACCGGATCTGGAGTATTGGGAAAATTGGAAGTATAGCCGTCTGAAAACATCGCAAACATAGTAGACTTCCTTGAACCAACTGAAGTTGTTGCAGGTAAATGCTCCTTACAATACTTCGCTACTTCAAAAAAGTTCTTATACGCTCCAGAGTATTCCACTTTTGATTCCTGAATCAAAAAACTGATACTATGTCTAATATTTGGATCGTCCGCGTTGTTTTTCCTAATCGCCAAGATCAATAAAAATGCACAAACACCAGCTGTTACATACCCCCCCACTTTATTGTTTTCATCCTTACTGAAATATGAAAGAAAGCCATCGATACTGTTTACCAACACCAAATAGATTAATGGCACCAATGGTAACATAAAACGTACTCCATGCCATTGAGTAGGCCATAACAATATGATCCCAAAAGTACTCACTATATAGAGCGCAATGACCAAATGATTAGTTTTGAAAAACTTGAACACAAAGAACAAAAACACAATAACAGATACTACGCCCACCCAATATACCTTGGCTGCATTGCCTGCCTCGTCAAAACCAATATTTAAATAAGGAAATACCGATTCAGGAATCTCCATGGAAATATAACGATCTACGTTTTCCAACCAACGATCCCATAGGTCCTTGGCTTCTATTTGCCCCAAAGTAACGTCATATGGGTTTTTAGACATGAACTGACTCATGTAGGTATTTGCCAATTTCAAGACCCTAGCTCGAATGACCCATGGCGAATACAAAAGCAATGACCCGATAAAGTAAATACCTGCGACTTTAAATTTCTTGTCCAAGGCAAAGGCAAGAGCCACTGCCACGATTAGAGAAAGCCCCATAGTTCTTATATATATAGTGATTACAGAGGCCATTACCAACAGATAAAAACGATAGTCCTTCCAAAATGGTTTTTCACTGCCTTTAAGCAAGATATAGAGATATACTGCTGCTATGGAAAAAAAAGCATAAGGAACCTCACTCATCGTAATGACAGAATATTTGAGTAAATAGTAGTTGGTAATACAAAGCAAAATAACAGGAACAGCCGTAATGATCTTATTTCCACTCAAACGTAGTTGCATCATATAAACTAAAACTACAGTACCCAATAAAAATAAGCCATTTAGTACTTTCATGAAGCCTAGTGAACTATTGATCATCATAAATAATGACATGATAAACGGATAACCCGCAGGAAAGTGATTATGAGGAGCTTGGGTAATGTCACAGTCAAATACAAAACCTTTACCTTTAGCCAAAGCTCTTGCTAAAATATAATAACTAGAATCATCACCATTAAGATCTATTTTCTCATCAAATACAGCTTTGTAGATGAAAAAAAATACAACACATGTAATCCCTAATATAATCCAATTGGTCTTCTTATTCATGATTCTTGATCAAAATAACAGTACTAAAAAATTAGTTTAAAAAATAAAACTTCCTTCTAAAATAGCAATAAAGGCACATTCTATTCACTAATGTCGCCAAATTTACAATTAATTTGACAAATAAAAAATCAAAGCAATCCCTACTCAACAATCGATTGAAAGTCCAATCAAGGCTTTTACAAAATCAGGAGAATACATAAATAATTAATGATATCATTAAGATAGAAGCAACTGAAATACGACCTTATCCATTTCCTTTTTAGTCAAGGAATTGACATTTACAAAAACATAGTTTTCGCCATTGACCAATGTCCTGTACCTCCACTCAAACTGATTTATAGTTTTGTGTTCACCTGCAGAAAACCACCAAGCAGCATAAATCTTTTCCCTAGCCTTTTCGAATTCTCCAGTATATACCATGACATCACCATACCTCTCCTTGCTTATTTTCTTCAGTACAAACCCCTCGACACTCCAACACACCGTAGGATTATGCTCCAAAGAAAACATCGAAGGAATCGTTTTGTAATATACTAAATTGGATTCATTTGAGAATTTGACAATACCTCCGTCTAAACTTTCTCTTTCATACCCATTGATCGCTACGGTAGACACTAACAGCGGTGAGTTAGGCATCTTATGAAACAAGAAAAAACAGAGTAGCATGCTATAAGCAACATGAATAAAACGAATATACTGCCCGCTCAATACGCTATACGTTGTAGAGTCAGGAATTTCCGATCTTTTCCGATACCTAAAAATCAAACTTAAGCCTAGGTATGCGGGAACGAGTACATATAACACCAAACAGACTCCACCCAACACATAGTGCATAGTGCTGGTATCAGCAATATCCAGCACGACCAGCAGGATAATCCTGATTAGGTTACAACACAAATTAAGAACAACAAACGCCAGATAGATACCTACTTGCAACCATGCACCCAAATACTTTCGCGTTGCATCTTGAAACATAAAGATATAGACACCACAGAATAGCAAAGTGATCCTCAACATTTTTAAACCTGCACAACCTGCATCAACCAGATAGTTTTTGTCATTAAAACACATTAGATTCCCGGAGCCATGAGCCTTCACATCAAAATACTGCAAAAAAGATACAGCAAGATCTGTCAATGCAATGCGCAAAGGCACTGATATGGAATGTTCCACAAACTGATAGAAGGGCAAGATCAATAATAAGGTTGCTATATGATACAATTGAATTCTCGCCCCCTGCATGTTGAGCATCAACAAAACATACATGCACAAACTGATACACAGAAAGGATCTTGAATAATGAAAGAGGTGAATTAATGAGAACAAAACCAAGATGAAAACAAGCAACCAATTCACTCGAACATGCTCCTCAAAACCCAAGGCTACAATCGAAATCATCAATAAGCCGATACCTAAGCAAGTTTCAACGGACCACAGCATATACCCTCTCAAACAACACACAGATATCAAACTGATTAACAAAATGTTAATCAGTTTGATATTGAACAGCTTGATGTTAAAATTCATAATTATATTTCCCAGACCTTTACTTATAAAACATTTGACGGTATGAGACAAGAAGTTTATCCCTATAGAAATATATCAAAATCAGTACACAAAGTATGATAATTGCCCATTCATGAGGTTCTGGAGCTGCTCCTGCATTGTTCTTTTTAAACATAGTAGAATTCCCCAAAGTATTGGTTTCGTTCTTCACATCGAACCGCTCATAATCTTGCTGCGTTTCCAATACAATAAGACTTGTCGTGGGTGTCACTACATTTGCCATTTGGCCTTGCATGATCAAGTTGTTCTCAAGCGTTGAATCAACCTCCATATTCAAGAAAAAAGGCAGGTAAGCCATTGTAACCTTTTGGTACACAAACATTCTCACCAAAAAATCTGTACCTGTATTGGCCTGTGTCCCCAAAGTTCTTTCTATAATGGTTCCATTTTGAGGAAACACTGCCTTGTTTTCATCATAGGAATTCTTTAAAAACTGTTTTTGGGCAATGAGCCGCTCCAGCATATTCACGTCTCCATACTCCATATTGAGTACCCCAAATTGATTCAAAGACTGTAAGTACAAATTATTATTCCTACCCAGATTAAACACATCATACTTCTGCCCTTTGATCTGTTCTTTTAAATCAGTCCCAAAACCAGAACCTACGATTGTACTCAAATTTGGTGAATGAAATGAAGACTTTGTAACCACCAAAGTTGATGACGGATCTTTGATGACAAAGAATGGAAAAAGACTAAACTTGTTTTCCTGAGCGTAGGCATACACTTCATCCAAATCACTGTTACTGAATGCAATGCATTCTTGATTTATCCCTATATAATACAAAGCCTTACTGGCATTCATAGCTGCTACAGCCTCGATCTCATTTTTGGTCCAATTATCGTTAAGATCCAAATAAACCGTCTCATATACCTTGGGAGTATACTCCTTTTGATAAGGTTTCAATGTATATGTATACCCCTCGTGAGAAAATGATCTCTGGGCCAAGTCAGCCATAGGCATTTTGCAAGAAAAATCCATATCCAAGCTAGCCTCTCTAATCCACATATTCGTTTCTTTATTAAAGCCTGCTGGCAATTCAATTGCATGGCTAGCCCCCTTAAGCTTTACCTGAATCCGCTCCTTACAGGTACTTAAATCTGTCCCTACAAACCTAATACTCCTGTATTTCAAATACTTGCCGTTCATATCCAATGGCGCCACCACACCTATCTTCACAATACGCTCATGTTTGCTATTGCAAGGAAACACTCTTACACTCACTGTATTTCCCTCTTTCCAATGAATGACCGAAGGGTCTCTTCTTTCCTTCCCGACAATCGTGTTATAAGCGTTAGTGGCCTTTGCCTTAGAAGTTAAAACGGCCTTTGCTTCCTTACCATCAATCCAAAGCGACAAAGCAGTCACTACTCCTCCTTCTGGCAACTGAAAGGTATAGATTGCCTCTTGATCTCGGGAATTTTTAAAGGTATTCACAATCGTCAATGTCTTTTCGGTATAAGCTGTACGTTCTTCCAGATTCACCAAGATATTCGTACCCACATATTCGGTTTTCAAGTCTGATCCAGCCCAGAGTCTCGACTCCGTCAGATTACTGTTTTGACTTAATGCCTCCAAGGTTTTCACACAATCATCTTCTGACAAATGCAACCGACCTGCAAAATAACTGGTAAGCACCACCAATGGATCGTGGGTCCCTTTCTCCTCCATGTTAAACCTAGACAAACCCCTAAAACTAAAGAATTCGGAAAGGCCATTGTCAAAATCGGCCTTGAGTATATGATAACTCAAATAATCGCTATCCAGCTTCTGTGCCACATTTACCCACATCGGCAAACTTCCATTGCTATTCATCACCTCCATGTTACAGATCTGATTGATCTTTTCGACCCGAGCATGCACCAAACCTATACCCAAAGCAAGGCTACATAAGGAAAAGACATAACCAACTACAAATGCTCTGATGGTAGATTTGTTTGCATAGCAGACATCCACAATTAGCAAAATACTAATGAGTAATGGTACGAAAGAGTGAATCCCGATGCCTATGAATATGATCCCGATGAGCCCGAATACATAAGTGGGCACCAACATCACCGCATAATAATTCATCAATAATAAACCCACTCCCAATAAAACATGATAAAGGATCTGAAGAAGACCACCCAATTGATTTGCAAGAGGCTTAATTACACACAGCACCACAAAAGCCACGATCATTACATCTAACCAAGAGGCTGAACTAAAAAATACTGGAATCAACTGATTCATGGCAAAACAACTGATAAAAGCCAAAGCAGCGTTGTAATACAGTAAATTGGTTTTTAAGGATTTAGGTACCTCTCGACGTCTCCATTTCAGAATGGATAAGACCAAATAAATGATAAACAAAGAGTAATTAATAACAAACAAAGGAAATTTATGATCCTGATCCACAGCTCCATAGCCTAGGCCATACACTACCGATGAAAGTATGATAAACATGAACCCAAGCCGCAAGGTATGGAATTCAAAAGGTCCCCCTGATGACAAGAGTTGCTTGCGATACGATTGACCCATGATGATCATGAACTCGATATTTCTAATTAAATTTTTCATATTATTTATTTTAAAGTACTTTGTTTTACAGAGTTTTAGTTCAAATTTTTTTATGCATTAACTATTGATATATAACTGTTATTTGATCCTTTTTAGTATGTGTCTTCATTATGTAATTCCATTTATGATTAACTTCTAACTACGAGAAATAGCCCCTCTATTATTCCCTTGATAATAACACGAGAAAATAAATGAAATAACTAGGAAGTAATACTAATATGAAAGGTATGAGCAAACGTTTAGTACACAAGCTAAACCTAAGGAACAATGAAACGCATATAAAAACTAAAAATGCAGGCAATAGTATTGCTACCGAAAAAGCCACATCACTACTGGCATAGACATTCGGATCTCCAAACCAACTATCATCATCAAAACCAATAATTTCTCCTTTATTAGTATCAAAAATCCATATACCAATCACAAATGAAAGACCAGTTATCATTAAAAAAATAAAAACACATAAAATATAATTGATGAATTTTGAAGGAACTATCTTATACAAAACATCCTTATTTTTAGAATATTCAAATATTAACAAAATCAAAAACAACGGATACGGCAATAACAACAAAACTAAAATCTCCATAATCACAACAATAAAGTACTCTGAAATACAAAGTTTATACCCGAAAAAATATGGCCTAAGCCATATTCAATGCTAATTATACTATTTCTTCAATAATGTTTCAAGAGCCTTTAAATGCTCCTCAAAAGCTTTTCTACCAAATGGGGTCACTTTGTAGGTGGTATTGGGTTTTCGACCTATAAACTGCTTGCTAACTTCCACATACTCATTTTCTTCCAAAGCTTTCAAATGACTCGCCAAGTTTCCGTCTGTCACCTCCAACAAAGATTTAAGGGTGCTGAAATCCGCACTCTCATTGACCATCAATACAGACATGACCCCCAACCTTATCCTGCTTTCAAAAGCTTTGTTGTAGTTTTCAAGCATCTTTTTTATACTCGTATTTAAAGTACATATAGGTGCCGTACACAATATGCAACACTCCAAAACCTAAAGACCAATAAAATAGCCCATTCCCAGAATCTAAAAGGGCTATAAAGCCAATCAAAATCTCCAGATAACCGAGGTAACGAATATCTCTAATGGTGTAAGAACTTGCATTAATCAAAGCTAAACCATAAAAAATCAACATACTGGGGGCTACTAGACCTATATACCCATAACTCAACAAGATCAAACTAAACACCCCTCCTACTACCAAAGGAATCATCATATTGATGACCAGACGAATGGCTGTGGGTGAAAACATACTTTCATTGTTCTTCTTTATATTTCGAGCGGTGAGGAAAAAGCTCGTTCCCAAAGCTAAAACCAATACAGTACTTGCATCTATAATCAAGAAAAAGATGAATTTATTGTTTAGTGTATTTAAACCTACACTCGCAAAAAACTGCCTGATATTTCCATAAAACTCTAAATATTGATATGCAACGAATGCCCCGATCAAAGCATAAACGCCTGCAAATATTCCAGACAATCCACTCAAAGAGATAAACCTTGTGGACTTCTGCATCATGGACCTGATTTCCTTTAATTCCTCTAAATGATTACCCATACATAGTACTTTGTCATGCAAAGCTACAAAGCTTATTCATATTTCAAAATATAAATTACAATTTTGCCAAAAATAAAAGGGCTACTTACTTAACGCAAATAGCCCTCTTCTCTAAAAACCATTGTTGATTAATATGCCTGAGCAAATAATACCCTTTGTTTAGAAGGTTTACCGCTGAATACACATACACCAGCTTCCTCTACTGATCCTAATGGGATACAACGAATGGTTGCTTTGGTAGCTTCTTTGATTTTCAACTCAGTTTCTGTGGTCCCATCCCAATGTGCCGAAATAAAGCCACCTTTACCATTGAGTACTTCTTTAAATTCCTCAAAAGTCTCCACTTTGGTAATGTGCTCATCTCTATAACTTAGTGCTTTATTATAGATATTATCCTGAATCTCTACCAATAAATTTTCAACATAAGCCAACACATCATCAAAAGCGATCACCGTTTTCTCTTTGGTATCTCTACGAGCGATTTCTACAGTACCGTTTTCCATGTCTCTTTGTCCCATAGCTATGCGTACAGGTACACCTTTGAGCTCATACTCCGCGAATTTCCATCCGGGCTTATGCGTATCTCTATTGTCGTATTTCACGGAAATACCTTTTGCCTTCAATGCTTTAACCAAAGGATCTACTTTAGCATCTATCGCCCTCAGACTTTCTTCGCCTTTAGGAATAGGAACAATTACTACTTGTATAGGTGCTAATATCGGTGGCAATACCAAACCTTCATCATCCGAGTGCGCCATGATCAGTGCTCCCATCAATCTGGTGCTTACTCCCCAAGAAGTACCCCAAACGTGAGATAACTTGTTTTCTTTGTCTGAAAACTTCACATCAAATGCCTTCGCAAAGTTTTGTCCTAAGAAATGCGAAGTACCTGCTTGCAAGGCTTTACCATCTTGCATCAATGCTTCTATACAATAGGTATCATCTGCTCCCGCAAATCTTTCGTTGGCTGTTTTTACACCTTTTACCACAGGCAATGCCATGAACTTCTCGGCAAACTCTGCATAAATATCAAGCATTTGTGTGGTTTCAGCAATGGCCTCGGCTTGAGTTGCATGTGCAGTATGGCCTTCTTGCCACAAAAACTCAGCCGTACGCAGAAATAAACGTGTACGCATCTCCCATCTTACCACATTCGCCCATTGGTTAATCAACAAGGGGAGATCACGATATGATTGGATCCAGTTCTTGTAAGTATTCCAAATAATGGCCTCACTGGTAGGACGCACCACCAACTCTTCTTCCAATTTTGCCTCAGGGTCTACCATCAGTTTACCAGGCTTGTTGGGATCATTCTTCAAACGGTAGTGGGTAACCACCGCACACTCTTTTGCAAAGCCTTCAGCGTTTTTCTCTTCGGCTTCAAAAAGGCTTTTAGGCACAAAAAGGGGAAAATACGCATTGGTATGCCCAGTATCTTTGAACATCTTATCCAAGGCTTGTTGCATTTTCTCCCAGATAGAATAACCATAAGGTTTAATAACCATACATCCTCTCACGGCTGAATTCTCCGCTAAATCTGCATGCTTCACCAACTCGTTATACCATGCTGAATAATCTTCACTTCTTTTTGGTAATACACCCATTTCTTTATAAATTAATTAAAAATTCGCTTTACAAGTCACTAAATTTCAATTTTTTACCACCCAATATGAACCAATTTTTGTCTTATCTTTTAAGATGTCATTATAAAATGAACTTTGGTACAAGTTTTGCGTTTATTATTTGCAGAACGGCAAAGTTAATGTATTGTTGGAAAACGAAAAACTTAACAGATATGAAAAGATTAGATTTTATAGCACCCATCATCGCGTTAGTCATACTCGCTTCGTGCAGTAAGACTAACCATAGAAAAGATTCAAGTGTATCTGCTAGAAATAGCAAATACCAAAAGACGCAGACTTTTGTGGCTCCGCCACCTCAAACTAAGGAACCTCAAGAAAACATTTCTGCATCTACGGACGACAGCAAGTCTGTAACCTACGACAAGAGCATTGCGATAGATACAAGTGCACACTTTGAGATCAGCAAATATGCTTATTATGAGGTTACCGACTCCAATCAAAGGCAAGTAAGGCCAGAATTGATCGAAAAATACAGAAGGGCTAGAAACAATAATACGTATATAAATTTGTACGCTACCGATTGGGATGGTATTATGAAAGATCGGGGTTTAAAACCTGCAAAAGAGAAAAAAACTAGGGTTAAAAAGCAACGTAGACAGTCTAACTACTACAATAACAACTATTACGGCAATAACAACAGTACCAATTATCGTCCGAGAGGATTAGGCATCTTTCCTATATTTTCTTACGGTTGGAACAGCAGCACAGGCTGGACACCCAATATTGGTGTAGCTGTTGGTCCAAGATCTGGCTGGGGGCCATTTGGAACGGCTACTTGGGGTGGCAGAAATAGGGGCATGAACTATAATATTGGTATGCCCATGTATTATAACAATATCTATAATCAACCTTTTGGATACGGTGGCTATACTTATGGGAACAACTATTACAACAATGTATATAACTACACCGTAACTTCTCCTACAGTCGTACAAAGCAATGGAGCCGATAATAATCAAAACAACTCCATAAGTACTCCTCAAAACAGTACATCGAGTACCAACTCAAATACACAAACTCAAATAAAAGCAAACGGAACTGACTGGTCAGATGGTGTTGGTGGGCCAGAAAAGTACACTACGAAAACCAAGAAAATAAGTGATTATCAAATAAAATAGTACTGAGTCCGCTCAGCAGCAAAGGAGTTTGGTTATGATTGATTCACAAACCAAACTCCTTTTTTAATGTATGATACCAACGTATCGACCTCCATATATTTATTGGCTTCTCCATGTCGCAAATCAACTGTTTGCGTGAATATTGCTCAGGCCTAAAACGACCCGATGTATCCTTAGCAAGTAACTTAAACTGATCCAAACACACAAAACACCGACTCATTCCCAACAGAAAATAAACTACCAATTTGCGCCGATCTATAAGTTGTGCGAATTGTACTTGTTCTGAACAAACAACTACTTTGCCCATCCAGTCTTTCAGCATACTTTGTAGTTCTTCCAAGTTTTGGCTTCTATTGGGAATCGTATAAATTTGGTCTTGTAAATCTTTATATACATCAAATAGGTCATTGCCCAATTGCATACTTGCCCCTATTTCATAAATAAGCTGTTCCTCTACAACAGTAAAACTTTCTTGAAGACAATACCGATACAGAACAAAAGGAAGGCCACCTTTTGAACGGGTGATCCTATGTAATTCTACCAAATCCAGACTTGGATCTTTTTGCTTAACGCTTTCTACTTGAAGGTTAAAGATCTCTAAAGCCCGCTTCATAAAATCATCTTGATGGGATCTTGGAAGTAATCTTAATACTTCAGCGCCAAGGTAAGCTAACAAATGCTCCGCTTCTGTACTTGGCTTAAAGGTATCTGGAGATTGGATATAAGCCAAAACATTGGCAGTATCAATCAAGTCTTCATCAAAAGCATCGTCTATCAATCCCGTCAGGGCACCCACATAAGTGAGGGCAAGTCTTTCTTGGTGATCAATCGCATAGCCCCGAGGTAAAGCGTAGAGCAGTCCGAGCATGGCAGGCACTCCTAAGCCATAATATTTATAAATCTTGTTTATTACTTTATGTTCTACTTGATGTGACAATAGAAAGGCATCAATAGAAGGTCTCACATGAGTCTCAAGAAACATTTTTTGTTGCTTGACCTGTTTTAAAAGTGTTCTATATGAAAGAATAAGTTCTAGCAAAATTTCTTAGTATGTACCATAAAAAAATGAGATGCCCCATTATTAAAGGCATCTCATTCTATAAAAAGGAATCAAAATCTTATTCCGTTACTGTATAGTTGTCAAAAGTCTTTGTCTTGTAAGCATCCTCACCAAAATAATGAACAATTTTATTGAATTGAGTCGTGTCTAAGTACCCAGAAACTGGCTGTGTGAGCAAATCCATGTTTTCGTTCAAATACACCGTTGTCGGATATCCACTTACACCCCATACTCTACCCGCAAGCTCTGCACATGAAATTACTTCCCCTTTGTACAGTACTTTTTCTTGGCTCTCAGCATTGAGTTTCACTGCATAGAATTTCTTATTCACATATTTACCTATACTTGGCTTTGAAAAAGTCTTCTGGTCCATAACCTTACACCAGCCACACCAGTCCGTATAGACATCGAGGACAATCTTCCTTGGCTTTGTTTTTTGCAATTTTACCATCTCCTCAAATGTGATCCATTTGATACCAGAATCCTTAGGTTTTGCATCGGTCTCTTGAGTACCTGCATAAGCCAAGCCCAAGAGCAATGATAGGGCAACAATGTATTTGATAGCTTTCATATTAAATCCAATTGATATTTTTCTTTAAATAACTCAAAGTTTTGATTTCTCGTTCATTCTGAGGTTGGTAATTGTACACCCACTTTGCCATGGGAGGCATACTCATTAATATAGACTCAGTCCTTCCGTTGGTATCTAAACCAAATTTCGTACCAGCATCTAGTACTAAGTTAAATTCCACATATCTACTTCTCCTGAGCATCTGCCAATTGACATCAGTATCATTGTAAGACAACTCATGGTTTTTCTTCATCAAAGAGGTGTATATCGGTGCGAATGAACGTCCTACATCTTTCACAAAATTAAATAACTCCTCTTTTGTTTTCCCAGAGGATTCATTTAATCGATCAAAAAAGATCCCACCTACGCCTCGAGTTTCGTTCCTATGTTTAATGAAAAAATAGTCGTCGGCCCAGGCTTTAAACTTAGCATAGTAAGAATCATCGTGTTGATCACATACATGCTTTAGTGTTGTATGGAAGTATTTGGCGTCAGTTTCATCTACATAATGAGGCGTAAGGTCTATACCTCCACCAAACCACCAAGTACCGTTACTCATTTCGAAATACCGCACATTCATGTGAATGATGGGCACCATTGGGCTTCTAGGGTGTATGACAATAGATACACCTGTTGCAAAGAAATCTGATTTATCAAGCTTTAATGCATTCAAAATCTTCTCTGGTGTTTCTCCATGCACTGCAGAAAAGCCAACCCCACCTTTCTCTATAATTTTTCCTTCGGCGATGATTCTGCTTCGCCCTCCACCTCCTCCATCGCGTTCCCAGACCTCTTCTTGAAATTTAGCAAGCGTATCAGCTTCTTCTAAAGCCGTACAAATTTCATCCTGTAGGCCCTTAAAAAAAGTAGTTATATATTCCTTATTGATCTCCACTAGTCTGATTATAAACTGATGTAATAATACATAGCGTCGTACATTTCATTTTCCGAAATTTCAATATTGTAATTGGCCTTTCCGATTTTTTCCAACAATGAAAACAATACGACATTGGATTCATTTTTCTTGTCTTGCAAAGTTAAGGGTACTATGGCCTTAACTTGGTCTGGACTTATATTCACTTTACCATATATCTTAAGAATATAGTTTGTGATTTCTTTGAGTTCTGAGGCTTTGATGTACGAACGTTCACAGGCCAACCACGATTCCACGATCATGCCTATCGCTATGGCTTCGCCATGAAGTAGCTTCTTTCCTTGGATAGGCAAGAAATAACTTTCCACTGCATGCCCCAAAGTATGTCCAAAATTCAGGATCTTCCTAAGGCCTTTCTCCGTAGGATCTTGAGTGGTCACATCTGCTTTGATGGCAATAGAATGCTTAATAGTCTCTACCCAATCAAAGTCAGCAATACCTTTCTTCTTCATCTCCTGCCAAGCATCGCTATCTGCTATTAGATTGTGCTTGATAATTTCTGCAAAACCAGACCTTAACTCCTGCTTTTCTAAAGTTTCTAAATATATGGCGTCGATAAAAACCGCCAAAGGCTCCTGAAATACTCCAATATGGTTTTTAAACCCTTCAAAATCAACACCTAATTTTCCCCCTACGCTGGCATCGACCATTGACAATAAAGTGGTCGGCATTTGTATGAACGCTGTCTCTTATACACATCTGACGCTGCCGACGATCGCTTAAGTGTAGGTCT
>CAMFLX010000089.1 GCA_945957555.1 uncultured Cytophagales bacterium | reverse complement strand
GATTCCTCTACGTCTCGTGGGCTCGGAGATGTGTATAAGAGACAGATATAGGACATATCCGTAACTTTAGTGGTATTCCAATTACCGATCGGTTGATTAAAGGCGCTAGCAGTTTGAAACATTAACGACATATTAGTAACCGAGGCTGTACTCCAATTCCCTATGGGCTGATTGAAGGTGCTTGCACTATAGAACATTCGGGACATATTGGTCACTTTTGTGGTATTCCAATTGCCTATGGCTTGATTAAATGAACTTGCTCCAAAGAACATTCCCTGGAGATTTGTCACCGTACTAGGAAGACTGCTAGGTACTTGAGTAAGCAGGCTTGCATTGTTAAATGCATACATAAAACTTGTAATTCCTAATCCGTCCCAGCTTAGAACTTTGGTAAGTCTTGCGTTACCTGGTGAATTAGCGTTACTACCATAAGCCGTTAAACTACCCGTTACGGTCACAGTTTTGGTACCAGTACTGGTGTAGGTATGGCTTTTGTTTCCTGTTGTAGTAAAAGTTTCTGCCGAAGATCCATCACCCCAATCTACGCTTACATTTACAGTGCCTGCCAAAGGAAGAGCGATTTGGGTGTTTGCACTAGCTATGTCATGCACTAGCATCATCTGTGCTGAAGCTGTTTTCCAAAAGGCTATCAAAAGAATAAGGAAAAACTTGTAAAAAATTGTTTTCAATGTCATGGTGTTTTGTTAAGCGGCTAAAATAAGAAGTATAAAACTAAATTAAGGTTGGTCACTTTCCAAAAAATGAATCGATCCTCGCTTCTTTCATTCTTCTTTCTAACTCAGAATACATTCCTTCTATGGAAATATTGCCTGGTTCATGTATCTCCATCCCAGATTGTAAGTTAAGATTTCTGAGCCATTCAAACTTATCATTCTCCACGCGAATTGATAAAATCCTCCGTGCCACATTGAGCTCCATCTCTTTGATGTTGGTATAAGGAATCAGTTTGTTGTAAATAGGATTTATTTTCAGCAGCCCCCTTTCGGTAAACTCATACCTGTTCGATAAACGTAGAATTATAAGAAACATTCCTCCAGATAGAGAAAGGATCAAAACTAATTTAGCAATAACATCAGATGAACCATCATACTTTATGATTAAATCAGGAACAAATACCAAGGGAATCAAACCAAATATAAATATACCTGAAACTATGAACCAATACGTGAGACCATAATTGGTCTTAAAACCCTTAAAATCAATCTTGTTTTTGGGGATACCCACATCGTCCAATTTTTTGTATAGATCTAAGTAATTGTTGATTTCTTTAGGAACCTTTATATTGTTAAATCGCCCTTCAAGCACCAAAACGCCTTTGTTGGGTAGGTCTCGGCTCGAAACAATCTCTGTAAATTTGATTTCAGACACTACTTTGCCTCGTTTATAAACAATCCTTTGGGCTTCCTCATCAAGGATGATCTCCACAAATGCATATTTTAATCGCTTGGCGCACATGGACCCTAAAAAAAGCAGGAGTAGGGGGATTAATACAGAAATAGAAAAATTAAAAATCCAATCGCTCCAATTGGTGGTCTTGCCCAAAAATAGGCCCCCTTCTAATACAGACGTAATGGCTATACCCAATACCATGGTAAACATCATCAAACAGCCTATTGCATAAATGATGGCATAATAGAGCGGATATTTAAATTTTAGTGTATTGTCCATGTGTTCATAGGATTAGATATTTATCATAATTATATGTTAACGGAGCCAAATTAGGCAACAGATCATTTATAAAGCAATTCTACTGATTTCGATAGAAAAGTACAAACTTTAAAATAGTATCTTTTTAGAAACTTCAGCGAAGTCGTCTAAGTAGTTGTGTGTGCAATAGTTCACCAACTAAATTAAAAATGAGCTTTGGTGTTCTAATCAAAATAAAAATAGTTAATAATTTTAGATACTTTGTCTTTATATAAGTAGATCTGCCTTAATCTATAGTGTGTGCTCGAGGGGCTTTCACTGTATGAAAGTCTAACGATGTACTTATCTTCAGGACGTTTTGAAAGTTTAAAAAAATCCGACCTACTTAAAGGTTTCCCTATAATCGCAATGACTTGTCGTTCTGTCATTCCGATTTTTATTTGACTAAATCTGTAGTCCGTATATTTTTCAGAATATCTAGTGTCTGAACCCCAAATAAACGAATTGATTTCACCACCAATTCCATCAAGCAGTATATAGTCTTGGGTTTTATATTTAACAACAAAAGTTAAGACTATAGCTAGAAATAAAGTCAAAAAAAGGAGTTTTTTCATTTGATATAATTATTGTTATGATTGTATTTTGTCAACTTAGTTTATCTTTTATAAGAATCAATTTAACCTTAAAGAAATATTAAAACAAATAAATTTCAAATCCATTTGTTTTTAATTCCTCAAGGAAAAGATCTTCGCGATTCATGATTCATTTAATCCAATATTGCCTGTTATCCCGAGTTCAGTTTTTTTATTTATTGTTGAAGAATTATACCAATTTAGTATTTTTGTATAAGTGCCCTTTGGGGCAGAACCTTTAACAATATAAATTTCTTAATTAATGAAACTCAGACACATTTTTATGACCGCCCTGGTATGGGCTGGGTCAAATGCGCAAGCGCAAACATGGGAACACTATAAGGATTATGTAGACCCCAATGAGACAGGTTGCCACCAGGATACAATGAGCAAATATGCTCAGGGAGGAACCCCTGCCGTCGACTATCAAGGAAACTTTTGGATGTTTACTAGGGGTAATCAAGTGGGTAACGACAAAGTAAAGTTTTGTGTAAAGTTGCCCAATTGTCAGTCAGATACCTCTATGGTGTATAAATTTGACTGTTTGCGTGATAAAAATGGTGATTTTTGGAAATTCTCATCACGATGCTGCGAACGTGTTGATACTCGTACTGATTCCATGGTGATCTTGAAATACGATGGGGGAGGAGTCTTTAAGTCAGTTTACAGGTATGATGATATTCAAAATCCGATCATATCTATAAAAGTGATAGACCCAAATGGAAACTTTTGGGGGATATATGGCCATAACTGGCAAGATATCTACAATGAAGACAGCACTAGGATACTGTCCTCTGGCTTTGAGCACCATAGGCTTATCCAGCACGACGGTACTAAATGGATAGATCATGCTGATCTGGACGACCAAGTACAAGACATCATACTGGGTAAAAACAATGAAGTTTGGGTACTCTCGGCTACAAAGCTGATGAAATACGATGGAAAAGCTTGGACAAATGAAACTTTGCCTGCGAGTCTGCCTATAGGACGAATCGCCCAAGATGGCGTTGGAAATATATGGTATGGTAGCGGTGTTGGTTTTTCCGCTTCAGATGCAGACTCAATTTATAAGTTTAACGGTACATGGACCAAGTTCTTCGCACCTGCTCAATATGAGGAAATCATGGGTGATAATGAAGAAGGCGTTTGGACCTATGAACCGCTCAAGGGGGCTTCATATACAAAAGATGGAAGTACATGGTTGAGATATACTATGAATCAAGGCCTAACAGATAATTATATCTATAAAATAGCCATAGACCCACAAGGCTATAAGTGGTTTGCTACAGGTAGTGGGGTATCCAAGCTTGTCGCAGACCCAAGGATTAATGTGCTAGGTCTAAGTGAATCTCAGTTGAACAATGAAACACTTCTATACCCCAATCCCGTTGTTGATCAGTTACATATTAATGGATTAATGAGTGAGACGCAGGTAGGGGTTTATACTACCAAAGGCCAATTAGTACATAGCTCAACAGTAGACAAAGATCAGTCTCTCAAACTAAGCCATTTGGAAAAAGGAATCTATTTGTTAAAGCTGCAAGATCAGTATAACATCCGTACCAGTTATTTTGTAAAGGACTAATAATGTGCGTCTTCATAAGTTTTGACTTGTGAGGACGTTAATTGTTCAATAGATTAATACCTTAGGTTACTGCCTGTTTATCTGCTGTGGAGAAGGAATGGGCATCACATCGGCTTTGTTGACTTGCTTGACTTGAATGATGGTGTTTCTTTTTGTTAAGGTGTTTTTGTCAAATAGGGAAATTGAACTAATAGCACCCTTGATGTCCCAATAAATCCTGACTTGGAAGCAGTAAATCGGCTTTTGCTCCTTGAGTGTATAATAAGTCCTTTCATAGAAACACTTACCATCGTTTTTTGTAAACGTTAAACACTCTGTTCTATGGACTAAGCTAATGTCTACAAGCTTTTTATACCTTTGATAGATGTCTGCCTGTATGCGTACCAATTGAGGGACTCCAAATGCAGAAGACTTTGAAAGTAAGGGGATCAGTTCAGAGGACTTATTAGCCTCCAGACATTCTATTGCTTTAAGGCCATTTTGCTTGATCAGATAATCCCCACGAAAGCAATCTAGTTTTTCCGTCTGTCCGATCAAAGACCTAGTAAAGATCATCATTGCTAATATGAATAGTGTTTTCATGCTGTATGGTTTTGGAATCACCACAAAGATATCATTGCTTACTCACATATGTGTAAAAATTGATGTGAATAAATACAAGTCATTGATACAGGGTAGCCCTTTGCCAGAATAAAGGCATTATCCATGCTTCAAAATAACCAAGTTATATAAGTTCTGCGCTCCCTAAGGCGCAACTATATACAGCTTTTGCACCTCTAGTCTTTGATCCGAATATACTTTTACAAGATGAAGGCCTGGCTTGAGGTCTGCGCATGCAACAGTTATTTTTTGAGCGTTTGAGTGTGTCCATATTGTTTTTTCAAGACTACCGCTAGCTGAACAGATTTGTATACTTACATTTCCTTGAAATGAAGCGTCCAATGTGAGTTCAAACTGTTCTCGAGCTGGATTAGGACTTAGAGTAAGTTCATGATTAATACTATTAAATAACTGATCTACAGTATTTAATAAAGAATCAGGAAGATTGGTCGGGATAAGGCTCACGTTCTTTAAAATAGAGCTGTCTGGGTCGAAAGTAATATGCGTAGGCATCTGATCGAGATATATTAAAGAATCTTGGATCAGTCTGTTATTGAAAACAATAAGGTCCGTACTACTGGAATCTTTATAATTTACCCTAAGTGTTATGGGCATGGTAAAAAATGTCGGAGATGGAGCATTGGGCATTTGATTGATCTTGAAATACACCGGAAATTTGTTTTGAGCATTGCTTGTCTCCTTTGTTGCCCAACCAAATTGATAATGTGGGTGATTGTAGCCATAGATCCACTGTTTGAAAAAATAGTCAAGCGATAGCCCAGATACGTTTTCTGCCACTGACTGAAAGTCTTCGGTGCAGGCATTTCCGTAGGCATGTACAGAGTTCAGGTATTGTTTTAGGATTTGGAAAAACGTCTCGTCGCCTACAATCCTTCTGAGCATGTGGAGCACACTGGCTCCTTTAAAATAAGTCCTTTCTGTATTAAATATTTCATCGACGACAGTCGGCTTTTCTACATAAACGCTTCCCACTGCGTTTTTGGCACCATTCATTACTGAATTAATGACCCCATCAGAAAAGCTTTTACCGTTTTTATATTCGCCATATAACACTTCTCCATAGGACGCAAAACCTTCATTGAGCCAAATGTTTTCCCAGTTGGTACAGGTAATCTTGTCGCCAAACCATTGGTGGGCAAGCTCATGAGCCACCAAACCATTGCTAAAGTCACTTACTGAGCTACAAGTCTGGTGCTCCATACCACCAATACCGGTGGTAAAGTTGGCATGTCCGTATTTTTCTTTGAGAAAAGGATAGGGGCCAAACTTTTGACTGAAAGTTTCTAACATAAACAGGGTTTCATCCATGTTTTTTCTGTTTTCTTCGGTATTGTATTCCGGAAATACATAGTGATCTACAGGCATGCTAAGACCATTGCCATCGTTGAATGTATTATGGTATTGCTCAAAATTGGTCATGGTAAAAGAGATGAGATAGTTAGCAATGGGGTATCGGCTCTTCCACTTATAAGTTTTGGTGCTATCATGTTCTATTACTTCTTCAAGAAGACCATTAGAGACCGAGACCATGTCTTTTGGTGCAGTGATCCAAACGTCGGACGAATCCGCCTTGTCGTTGGGAGTATTTTTGCAGGGGAACCAATCGGCGGCGCCAAAGGGCTCGCTCAGGGAGTAGATCATGGGCTGGGCAGTGTCGCCATGTGTGGTAAAGGTAAAACTGCCAAATCCTCCCGCACTGGGTACACCTTGGTAGTAAACCATAATGGTAAATAATTCATTTCGAGGTATTGTTTTGCCTAGGTCTACCAGCAAGAGGTCATTTTGGTGTGTATGTGCTTGTTTGCTTTGGTCTACAAATACCGAATCGACCTGAAGGCCTTCATTCTTCAAATTAAGCTTTACTTCTTGTAAGGACTGACTTATACTCGCTGCTTTGAGGCTCACAATTCCCTTAAGGAGTTTAGTGCCGTAGTGGTTGGAATCTTTTGAAGAGAATCGGTATGAAATATCAAGATCTAGTTTATAATACTTCACATCTATACTGTCGTCTATGGTTTGGTTTTGGGCGATTCTTAAGTTATTGGTAGTACTCGCTAAAGCTTTGATTTTCCCTTTGGCACAGGAAAGACTTCCTTGTGGTATTTGGGTAAAGGCGGTACTCATTATTCCTAACCAAAGTAGAATATTGACGATCTTCTGCATGTCTAAACGTGATTATAATATGAAGATAATAAACATTTTGAATTAGACTTTAGTGGTGTTCAATATTGGGTGTTTATTAGGGTGAAATAACAGCTCGGAGAATGTTCCTGCATGAACCATGTTGTAAGCTTTAGCTACCTTATTTAAACTTAACTTGGGTTAAGGAATTCCGAATACGTTATAATTTCGCCCTTTCAGGGCTCTGTATAGCGCCATCTGATAATGTTACTATAATCATGTCGGGTCTTCTCAGTCCTACTTTGGTAGTAAAAAGCCTCGAAGAGGTGACATGATTATAGAGAAAACCACTAATTGGTAACATTAGAGCCCTGAAAGGGTGACATGATAAAATCTAGTACTTTGCTTGTCCCAAGTTCAGTTTATTTAACCTAAACATAACAATACTTTTCGGGCTGAATTATGTATTATTGTGGTAGCTAAATGCTATTCTTTTTGAAGTTTAATAATAAGTCTCATGAAATATAATTTTTTAGGAAACACAGGTTTGTTGGTCTCAGAACTCTGTTTTGGAACCATGACATTTGGAGGTAATGGATTCTGGGCTGCAATAGGAAAGATACAGCAAGAGGGCGTAAATGAACTCATGAAAGAGGCGGTAGATGCTGGGATCAATTTCATAGATACGGCCAATATTTATTCTTTTGGAGAATCTGAAAAACTGTTGGGCCAGTCGATCAAAGACTTGGGTCTCAATGCCAACGAATTGGTCATCGCTAGCAAAGTGAGGGGGCGAATGAACGACAAGCCCAATAGTGTGGGGTTGTCTAGGTATCATATCTTCAACTCTGTCGACGAAAGTTTGCAACGTTTGCAGTTGAACCACATAGATATACTGTACGTACATGGGGTCGATCCCAAAACACCCGTAGAAGAAACCATGCGAGCCCTTAATGACATTGTAAACACGGGCAAGGTGCGTTATATCGCCGTATGTAACTGGCCCGCTTGGATAGTCATGAAGGCATTGGGGATCGCTGAAAAGAATGGTTGGCATAAGTTTGTAGGCTTGCAGTATTTTTATTCACTAGCAGGAAGAGATGTAGAGCGCGAAATCGTTCCTTTGGCTGCGGATCAAAATTTGGCCTTGATGCCTTGGAGTCCCTTGGCAGGCGGTTTTTTGTCAGGAAAGTTTACCCGTAGTGGAGATAAGGCAGGCAATGCACGCCGCGATGAATTTGATTTCCCGCCGATCAACAAAGAGAAAACTTATGACATACTTGACGTGATCTATGAGATAGCCCAGCAATATGGCGTATCAACGGCACAGGTGGCCTTGGCATGGGTACGTCAGCAACCAAGTGTTACCAGTACCATTATAGGTGCTAAAACCAAGGAGCAACTCAAAGACAACGTGAAGTCCACAGAAGTGAATTTGTCTAAGGAAGATCTGGAGAAGATAGATGCCGTAAGTGCATTGCCTAAGGAATATCCAGGATGGATGGTGGAACGCCAAGCCATGGATCGTCAAAAATAAAACGTATACCATAAGGCCATAAAAAAAGCAGGTTTCCAACCTGCTTTTTTTAATTGGTACGAGGCAATACTCCTTTAGGCATTGAAGAGCTATTGGGCCAAAGTCCCCTTTTGAAGGCAATGTCATTATTTAAGAAATTAAGGAGAAAATAACTCTTCAAATTAAACTGTTGGTCTGCGATGCCCACTTCACTTTCTTTTTTTAAAAAGAAACAAAAAAAGGACATCGTGCTAAAGCCCGACAGGCTCACACGGGCCAACCACAAGATTGGTTTTACACACAGGCCTGCTCCGCCCTGTCCACCAATCTTGTAGTTCGCACCCCGTGTGGACGACCACACACGCTAGAGGTTTGGTTAAAACTGAAAACTCTAAACTGTTTACTGTGTAATGAAAAGAGGATTGGCCTTCAAGAAAATGGCGAGGGGACTGCGCTGGGGAGGCTAGGGAATCCTCGCTGTTTGAGACCAAACGCGTAGCGTTGGGCGAGTTTCGAGGATTCACAGCCATGTGTGTGGTAGAGGCCTCCGCCAATTTTCTTGAGAGCCTTGACTTTTTGGTTCTTTTGTGTTAAGACAAAAGAACGAAGAAGATTGCTTACTCATAAAGGAACTTTATTGAAATCCTTAAATAACGATATTGACCTTTGAAGAGCCTCTTCCGAGCATCGGAAGGGTAGGGGATGACCATTGAATCCCTATCAGAGTCTGTATTATACAACAACCATCCATCCTTAGCATGCAACGTTAAACCAACGTTTCAAGGATCGCTTTTTTAAAATAACGACATTGCCGCCTTCACGGGGAAACTTAGCTGTTGGCAGTGGTTTATGCGGTCTTTATGCAATAAGATGGAACTCCACCATCCAAACCGACTCTGTGTAAAACAATATTGTTAGTTTGAATGAAGTCAAGATTTTGATGCTCCAAAACTTTATTAAGCAACTTATCTTTTGTTAACCTTTTGCAGTCCAAAAGTATCGGTTTTAGTGTACCGCCTTTAGGTCCAGTTGGAATAAATGCAATCGTGTCTGAATGAACTTCTATAGATGTGTCGTCAATTTCATTTTTTGAAATCATTTCTTTTGTTGTACTTAATAAAACTTCTGGTGAATTTAAAAACAATTTGTCCGTACTTTTTTCATCAATAGGTTCAAAACCGTTGAAAGCTAGATTACTAAGTTTATGAAGAATCGTCAACGGAAATCGATAATAGGCTAATCGTTTTCTTACCGGAACAAATGTCCATTTGTTTATGCCCTCCCACCATGTATCATAAAAAAGGCTTTCTGAGCCGACAAATAATACTCTACATTTATGATGATGCGTTTTGTCATCATGTGCGGTATACGAGGTGTAGTGAAAAATGTCACCTGTCTTAATTGATTTTATGTCCATAGAGTGTCAATAAAATTCTCACTAACGTTTCTCATTTGTTGTGAAAATCAAGTTGATATGATTTCAAGACCTTCGCTAGTCAGACCAAATTTATCAATTTGTTTTTGAATTCTTTTTTCCATTCTCAGTTTTCTTTTTTTTGTCCAAAAGCAGGGCTGAACTTTCAAGATAGTGGGAAACACTCAAAGACGGCTAGCTTTGTCCTTAGGAAAATGTTGAACAGCATGTAAATTTGCATTATAATTCATTTGGCGGTGGTTATGGCAAATCCTTTCTGTAGCCCCTTGCGTTTCACTCTTCCTCCTCTGCAATATAAATTCCTTGATTCCATTTGTACTTTGTCTTGGTAACGATGGGTCTTATATTTTCTTTACTGACACTCGTGCTTTGAGTTTTCAGTATTAAGTCGAAATATTTATCGGTCTTGGTATTTGAAATTATTATTTTTGATGAATTTGACACTTCAGTATCAACTATTATTGTTGAGTCGTTCTCCTGATGACGGTCACCATGCGTATACTCTAAGGGCAATAAAACGATTGGATATATTTTGTTTTCAACCATACGAAACAGTACAAGATTGGTACCAAGGTTATAATAACTAAGTCCGTTATGCACCCAGGTGGGAATTCCGATTACGCCAATAGCATACTCTTGCTCACTAATCTTGTAAGCGTTAGTGTCAAGCCTAGTATTTGTTAAATAGTAATCTAATGTATCCTCAACTATCCCCTTTGCAATCAATTTTAAGTTACCCTTGATTTCCTTCATCAAGCAGATTTCAAAAGAGTACGTATAACTCCCTTTGGCTAATTTTAATTTATTTAGGACAATAATTGAACTATCGATATGTTTAAATTCTTGTATATCTTCGTTGGTCCATTCAATAATCGAATCTTTATTGTGCTCTAATTTACTTAGTATTTTATCTCTTGAATATTTATTAAAAAGTTTTCTTTCGTCAACTGTAGCAAGTTTTGGAATTATGTCTTCATCGGTCTGAATAGTATGTGTAGTGTCGTGATGATGTGGGTCATTTGTCCGAATGGCGTCACAAGAAGAGCTAAATGCAACTAATACTAATACAAAAATTATTTCACGCAATTCTTTCATAAGAAATTTATATTCAGATACTTTTCATGCCATAACCTAAACGTAGACTTCCTGCAGGGGTGTGTAAGGAAGTGCTAATGAGTGCGAAAGACCTTTGACTCTGATTTACCCAACAAGCTTAAATCTAATCAAAATTACAATATGGTGAGAATTTGCTTAACCTTTTTTGAGCTTGTACTTTCCTTCGGTTTTGCCAGAATTCGGCTTTAGAGACTTTCAGTGATCTTTGAGAAATCTATATGTACTTCGCCCGTGTCATACACCAAGCATAACATCCGGATCTGGAGATTCCCGAAAAATCGGGACGAGCACTATATTGTCTTTAGGTCGAGATGCCAAGCGTGAACGTCTCAACCATCAGGGTACCTTTGAGAAAATCTACATACGTTTGGTTAACCGCAAAGTCTCCGTTTTTTGATGAAGTATTGGAAAAGTATCTTAAAATTGTGTAAATTTCTTACTGTTTCATTTGTGCTCGGTTTTAGATACGTATATCATCTTCAGGGGAATGCTAAATATATAGCAGTTGCAGCCATTTTTGGAGCTGTAGCGGTACTGTTTTTTATGCTACCCCATTGGATTTTCGACCCATTTGAAAGTCAAAAAAACTGGGTGCAAACTAAAGGGGAAATGCATCATTTGGTTTACAATGAAGCCGAGAGAAAGTCAGAGCAATGGTACTCGTATATTACCAGCACTGGCGATACGGTGGTTTCTAAATCTAATACCACTACCAGTAACCCTGATTCGGTAGGTACACAAGTTTCGCTGATGTATAATCCTCATCATCCAACCGACTTTTTTATCAATGATAAAGTACGTTACAAAACAACTATTAGGGGCTGTCATTTTGGAGGTTTTGTTTTTGGGTTGATCTCACTTTTTTTAGTGCTGATGTTGCTTGTAAAGGTATATTACGAAATTCATAAACCACACTATTTGGAACTGATAGATTGGTGGATAGAGATCATTGCTGGCAGTATAGGAGCTTTGGCTTTTGCAATTCCGGCACTGTTTATTGATGTTTTTATATGGATGCTAACAGGTACTTGGAGTGTTGTACAATTAACAGATTGGGCAATGTGGGTTTTCAGGCTTTTAGGTTTGGGAGTGATCACTGGGTTGTACTTTTTGGTAAAACATTTTTATAAAACACGCCCTAAAGCAAGAGAGAGGAATTCTTGAAATTTAAATCATGATATATATGAAATCAAAACGTTATTTAATTGGAGCTTTACTGTTTTTAAATCAGTTACTCATAGCACAAATAGGTGCTAAAACCAAAGCTGTATCGCCCAGTATTCAAGGAGTTTGGCAAAATTCAGAAATGGGTTTTCAAATGGTATTGATGCTTAATGCTGATGGTTCTGGAGAATTTGACGGAGAGGCTATTAAGTATACTTCTGACGCCAAACATTTAATTATTCAACAAAACGGCGATTCTAATACGTATGCCTATGTACTACATGAAAATTCATTACAACTTTCTAGAGGTGATTTGGAGGGACCTATAACATTTACCAAATTAGGAACTAGTAACGCAAGTACTAAGCCTCAGCCTCAGCCAACTACCACTTCAAAAACCGTAAAAACAAAACCGCAGCCGTCTAACAATTCACAAATTGCTGATGAAAAAAAATTAATAGGTATTTGGTCTGGTTATGGTGAAACTATCGAGTTTACCTCCGATAAAAATTGTAATTATCTAGGCCAAACCTATCCATATTCGGTTTCTCAAGAGCATATCGTTTTAGAAACACCACAGGGGGACTTAATGTTGGCTTACCAAATCACCGGCAATCAATTGTCACTCACTACTAACGGAAAAACTTTAGTATACAGCAAAGGGGGGACTGCAACAAAGACGCCATCCAATACCAATGGTGGCCCTAAAAAAGTAGCTCCCGAATTGGTAGGCAAATGGTGCTATGTTAATGTAAATAGTTATAATAACGGTGGCAGTAGCACAGAGGAGTGTATTGTTTTAAATGCCAATGGGACCTATCAGTACGGATACGAATCGTCAAGAAGTGTGAACACTGATACCTATTACGGAGGTACAAATTCGAGTGATTCTGATAGCGGAACGTGGTGGGTACAGGGCACTAGGGTCTTTTACAATTCAACTATGGGCAAAGGACAGGGTTCTTATGAACTGCTAAAACAGAACCACCCTAAAAGCAACGACCCTATGATAGTTCTTGATGGCAAAACCTATGTATCTTACTACAAGAAGAACCCTTGGTAAGGATATGTATATGTTTATATGAGAATTTATAGCTATTATCCAGCTGTATGACATGCGCTTCCTTCATATCCAAAAGCAAGATGTGTGTTTGTTTTTCAGGCTTTTGTAAGCCTTATATCGATTTCCCTATCTACATATTTCCATTCTTCCGTTGTTCTAAGTGATTTTACAAGCTCTTCAAATCTGTCCGAGTCTTCAGGTGCATATTCAAACCATGTTAAAAAGTCAAACGGTTGACCAATGTCCCTACAATGGTAAAGTCTACGTGCTATGGCTGGTAGATATTTCAAGCCCGTCTCTGTGTGATGAGACTTAGCTTCGAATATTCTTCTTCTGTCGTCCTGTGCCATAGCCCACCAAGCTTCGGACTTTCTGATTGGAATTAATGCAGCACAAGTTGCTGAAGGTCGTCCTAAGTCTTGTTGAACCGCTATAAGTTTTTCTCGTTCTGCTTTTTCGGCATAGCGAACATTGCTTGTAAAGCCTGTCAATGTCCAAATGCCTCTATTCAAGGTGTTTTTCAAATTGGGTAATATGTCTAAATGGGTTACAGTTTCCATGGCTTGTCCACTCACAGTAGCCATACTGATAACTTTCCATTCCCCGTGGCCACCACCTACAAAGTCAAAAGTGTTTGTTGTCATATAATTTAGCCTTAACCTCTTTTCGTTTTCATATCACAGATCAACAATTACGATTAGGCCATTGCGTAAATATCCACTATATACATGCAATTCGCATTCAAGGTATTTTTAAATTCCTGAAACAACTTAAGGGTATTTTTTCACAAATCCAATTTTATACAAGGCTGAAATTGTTTTTTAACCCAGATTAAGCATTAGACTTTGTAGCGAGACGGAATGATAGGAAAAAGTCATGAGACACGGAGTTTTTCTGAATGAAAAGCTAGTAATGCTAGCTTGAATGAAGAAAAACGAGTATCGAAATGAATTTGAGGTAGCTTTTTGTCGCAGTAAATTTCTAATGATTATTCTGGGTTTAAGGGCCTAAGGGCTGTTTTCGGATAAAATGTAGGAGCTTTTGCAGAAACAAGTCTCCATATCGGGTTATTTATTGCTCGAGTGGGCTTTAGCCTCAACTTATACACCAAGCAAAACATCCGGATCTGAAGCTTCCCGAAAAATCGGGACAGGCACTCAATGATCTTTTTTCCACGATCATCAGTGGCTTACTTTCGCACATCATCGAGCTACTTTTGCACATCATCGCGCTACTTTCGCACATCATCGCGCTCCTTTCGGTCATCATCGCGCTACTTTCGCACATCATCGCGCTACTTTCGATCATCATCGCGCTACTTTCAGTCATCATCGTGCTACTTTCAGTCATCATCGTGCTACTTTCGCACATCATCGTGCTACTTTCAGTCATCATTGTTCTACTTTCGATCATCATCGTTCTACTTTCGCACATCATCGCGCTACTTTCGCACATCATCGTGCTACTTTCGCACATCATCGTGCTACTTTCAGTCATCAGTGCGCTACTTTCGCAGCTCAAGACGCATATTTTGCAGCCTATATCGGTGGTTGGTCATTCATGAACATTAATTGGGCTTTAATCTTAATTAACCTCAATTCGGGATAAGGAAAAACATGTATTGCTTATATCTTTTTGTTTATGAGCATTTTAATTTAGTAATATCTGTTCAAATACATTTTCAGTATGCAATGTTCTTTACTTTTATTTGCTCACCCAAATAAAAGTAACAAAACAAAGGGAGGCAGGAAAGACCAAATCTATCCGCATTTTGCGCACAAACCCACCCCGCCCTGTCCATGCGGCTAGATTTCACACCTTTCCTGCGCTTACCGCCCGCAGAGTATTGGCTCATAACTAATTCTTATCCCGAATTGAGGTTAATTAATGCCTCATTAATGTTAGTTGATTGGGCTTTAACCTTCATTAAGGCCTCGTTAATGTTAATTGATTGGGCTTTAACCTTCATTAATGCCTCTTTAATGTTAGTTAATTGGGCTTTAAGCTTAATTAATGTCTCATTAATGTTAGTTGATTGGGCTTTATCTTTGATTGATGCCTAATGAATGTTCATGTGAGGTTTGGCAGCTAGAGACACCCAAAAGGGCGGCGCAAGATTTCCTTGCAAAGCCTTTACTGAGTATGGCCTAACTACTCTGGAAAGATGCCACTAGTCTTGGTATACTCCTAGTGGACTTGCAACAGAAGATACTGATTATGTATACAGTGCACAAAAACAGACAATTAAGACAGATTCAATATTGTCTGTTATCCTGCATTCAGGGTAATATTGCTATTGAAATTTGAAGGATTAATTGAAGTTATAAATCTTTATTATGACTTTTACGTACATCACTAAGGGTTTTCCCTTATAAGGTGGAAGAGCTGTATGCTCCGCAATACAAGCTCTTTTGTTAGTATATTTTTATGACGTTACATGATCGTGTTAAGGCGTATTTCATAGGTGATATTCTTAGAGAGGAGAAGGACGTCCTTCATCGTGCTAACGTAATCGTGATCTATTACGTGATCGTACTTTGTCTAGTTTTACTCATTGCTTTACAGGTTTTATATTGTTTTTTGGGCAATAAGTTACAGATGCTTATTGGTTTGATTTCCATCGCTGTTTTTGCCGCGGGCTTGTTTTATATGAAAAAGACAAAGCAAATAGCAGTCATTGCGTACGGAATGTTATTGTTTAGTTCCCTCATCTTCGCACTCAACATGTTTATGTATCCTCACATGAACATCATCAATGGACTATTGCTTGCCTGTAACATACATTTCGCCTTTAATTTGCTGGGTAAAAAAATAGGCTTTGTCTTTACCATTTTTCACCTTTTGGTTGTGGTTATTTATATGACCTTGGAGGAAGAAGGCATTGCCAATTCAATCATCCCCGCCATAACACAGCCACTGGTGGAACAGATTTCGGTATTTATCTTGCTTTTTATCATTATAGTAGTACTTATTTTGTATTACCAATCGTCACATAAGAAAGCTGCAGAAACGATCATTGAGTCCTTGAATGCCTTGAAAGTGAGTGAAGAACGTAGGCAGAAATCCCAGTCTGTGGCACATATCGGTAATTGGGAAATAAACCTTCATACGGGAGAGGTTTTTTGGGACGATGAAACCTATCGTGTTTTAGGCTTACCCAAAACTGCCGATAGAGGACTTGAAGCCGTGTTACAAAGAATACATCCTGAAGACCGTGATTTTGTGAATGCAGCGATCATGTCAGCATTTGAAGGCAAAGTTTATAACATAGATTACCGTGTCATTCGCCCATCTGGTGAAGAGCGCTATGTAAATGCTGTGGGGGAAATACAACGTGATTCGGATGGCAAAGTATTACGCTTTTATGGTTGCATTCAGGATATCACAGAACGAAAGCTCGCTGAAGAGGCTCAAAAGAAACTTTTAGACATCACCAGCTATCAAAATACACAGCTCAAGAACTTTGCGTATATCGTTTCACACAATATCCGTTCTCATTCCTCGAACATTACCTCATTGGTAGATTTTCTGGAAATGACTAAAAATGAAGAAGAAAAAGCAATGATGTTGGGCATGCTGAAGTCCACCGCCAATAAGCTTGACGATACACTTAAAAATCTCAATGAGATTATCACAGTTACCGAAAATGTATCTAAGCCCAAGGAGCAAAGGGATTTGTCGTCAGAGATCATAAAGACATTAGATATCCTTTATGGAGTCATTTATCAACATAAGGTAAAAGTAGTACTGGACGTGCCTGAAGGCCTGACAGTTGATGTTATTCCTTCCTATTTGGAGAGCATCTTGCTGAACCTGATCAGTAATGCGATCAAGTATAGAGATCCTGCTAGAGAGCTGGTTATTGAAATAGGATTAGAAAAGATACCAGGGTATACCCTTTTGTTCATAAGGGACAATGGCCTGGGTATGGACCTTAAAAAATATGGAGACAAAGTTTTTGGTATGTACAAAACTTTTCATGACAATGAAGATGCTCGGGGAATCGGGCTGTTTATCACCAAGAATCATATTGAAGCGATGAAGGGAAAGATTGAGGTAGAAAGCGAAGTCAACGTGGGAACAACATTTAAGGTGTATTTTAATGAGAAAGATTGATCATGTTTATATAATAGAGGATGATGCCATATCTTCTTTTATCATTAAAAGAATCGTTGACGAACGTCTTAATGGCAAGGAGAGCATAGTTTTTGAAAATGGTCAAACGGCTATACAGTCGCTCAAACATACCTTTGAGAATGGAGAAGCCGTGCCAGATCTCATTTTTCTTGACATCAACATGCCCGTGATGGATGGATGGGAGTTTTTGGAAGCTTTGGCACTATTGGAGCCCAAACGTCCTATTCCTGTGTTCATACTTACTTCGTCCATTAACCCTGCAGATATGGAAAAAGCAAGGTCGTATCAAACCGTAAAAGGCTTTTTGTCAAAGCCCTTTACCTATGCAAAATTGGATGGGATATTGAATTAACCTCAGCTCGGGATAAGGAATATTACAACCCAAAGATTTAATAAATAGAAACAGACAATATTGACGAATTCAATATTGTCTGTTATCCCTAGTTCAAGCTAAATTAACATAGGTTTTTAAAATTGCCTTTGTATAGAGATATCTGCATAAAAGGGTAAGGTAGGATTGTCTTTAAAGTTTTGTCCATAAGCTTTACCAAGGTTCAAAAACGCATTCCAATGACGAATGGCATAATTGGCCCTGATTCCAAATTTGAAATTCCCTCCATGGGTATTGTACCAGCCGTCTACGATGCCTGGATAGTATTCTTTTAGTAATTTGTTTTTAATGTGTGTTGATATAGAACGGTCGTAATTTGCCAAGACCCCAATTCCCCATTTGGGTTTTGAATATGCGAATACGGTGGTGACATCAGCACCTAAATTTACCAAACGTGCCATCTCTGAGTCGAATCTCCTGACTATACATCCAGATTTTATCCCTAAAGAAAAACGAGTGCTATGCCAGAGCTCAGTTTGAATACTTGTTTTAGATTTCCAATCGTCTACCAGTTGCTTTCCAAATGAAATATTGTACTCAGTACCTACCACAAGTGGCAGTACCTTATTATTTATCTTATAAGCATAAGATACGCCATAGTAAGAGCTATAGTCTGCTCCAAAATTACTTGATATAAAATGTTTTGTGCTGGTGTCAATACCTCTCCAGTTGATTTCTTGTGAATAGACACTGGGAATAAGCACAATGCCTGCACTCAGAGTTATGATTTTAAAGATTTTCATTTCAATTCGTTTAAATATGTTAATGCAATTGGGTATAAATTATTCCAGCCAAAATAATACATCTTATGGCCTGTTCCTTTGACGAGTTGAATATCCACATTGGGGTAAGGAGCCGATACGGTCTTGGCCCAGTCTAGCTGATAGGCCGTATTGAGTTCACTATATAAGAACAAAACTTTGGTTGTATATCTATTCAGTTGCGTGGTAAAATCAAATCCATTTTGATTGGCGTTGTTAATCAGTGCTTCACTAGCTACTGAACCACTTCTCCAAAAGGGATAAGATCCCGCGTTGCCAACCGTGTTGCCTGGTGCATTTTCAAAAGCATTGAAATAGGTAGCCTTATAGTCCAATACTTCCTGCTCATCTCTTCCTGCAAAGATTTGCTCTGGGAAAATGGCATTATTAAGCGCCTCTGAGAAAAACTTAATTTGGTTTGTGCGGCCCAAATATTGCTTGGTTTGTTTCCATGTGAATCCCCCCGGTTCGGAAAGGATAAGTCCAGATATTTTTTGTGGATGTTGATTGACATATCCAGTAG